>NZ_JRAH01000035.1:0-558 GCF_000768755.1 Porphyromonas sp. COT-108 OH1349
GGAGCTTAGATTCGGGTTAATCGAGCAGTAGAATATTGTCAAAGCCGTGTTCTTGCTCACATCCAGCGAGGTGAGGGAGTTATGGGTGCAGGACAACGTTGTCAAAGCCGTGTTCTTGCTCACATCCAGCGAGGTGAGGGAGTTAGAGGAGCAGCCCAACAGTTGCAAAGCCGTGTTCTTGCTCACATCCAGCGAGGTGAGAGAGTTAGAGTAGCAGGACAACCGTGTCAAAGCGGTGTTCTTGCTCACATCCAGCGAGGTGAGGGAGTTAGAGGAGCAGATCAACCCGCCTACCTTTCCATACACCGTAACGGTCTGTGCACCGAGTGTGTACTCTTTATTGATGCCAAATTCGGTCACGCTCTCGCCTGCATCTTTGACCTTGTTGTTGTTCAGGTCTATCCAGACATCCGCTTGGTCTTCCGGCTCGGCGTCGATCGAAAGCTTTATCTTCTCGCCCACCTTTTTCTCTGTCGTCAAGGTGATGGAAGGAAGATCCTCTTCCACGTCATCGCCCAAGATCGTCAGGCGGTTATCTTTCCACTCTGCCCGTACACG
>NZ_JRAH01000036.1:0-15999 GCF_000768755.1 Porphyromonas sp. COT-108 OH1349
CATTGAAGTAGAGCCGAACAATACTCGGATTGAACCTTCATTCATGCCTGCGATGAGCGTCTTTCTTGCCTTGTCAGTCTTGGCTTCCTGAATGAAGCGTATCTCCTGAGCGGGTATGCCGTGATCTTCCACCAACTTGCGCTTGATTTCGGAATAGGGATTCCATTCGCCCGGCTTGTAGGTGCCTAGATCACTGAATACAAATTGCGTTCCTTTCTGNGTGATCTTCCACCAACTTGCGCTTGATTTCGGAATAGGGATTCCATTCGCCCGGCTTGTAGGTGCCTAGATCACTGAATACAAATTGCGTTCCTTTCTGTTCCTCAAACTTGTGGTAATACTCCGCAATCTTGGCAGCACAGTGGGAGGCTTTGTTGTCCACATGATCTCCGTACTTGTTAGGATCAATAAGTCTCAAATCTAAGCTCATCTTTCGAGCCATGTCCGTTGCGATAAGCATCTTGGCTTTCTCCTCTCTATCGGAGAGTTTCTCTCGTCCCAATAATTCCGCATTACCTGTCTTGGCAAATTCCACCAACTTGGCAATGAANATAAGCATCTTGGCTTTCTCCTCTCTATCGGAGAGTTTCTCTCGTCCCAATAATTCCGCATTACCTGTCTTGGCAAATTCCACCAACTTGGCAATGAATTCCTCCTGTTCGGGTGTAGGTGGTATGTTGTGCATAATCTCATTCTTTTCGGGGCGGTCTATGCCGATGTCCTTTGCCGTTCGATAATCGGTGATTTCCGCATAAAATCGGATTGAGGAGAGTTAATATTTTGATATTGAGTAGATAGCAATGTATCTACTCGGAGAAGGGGAACGTATAAGAAACGAGCGAGGTGCTTCTTACTTCTTGATTTTGCACCTTTACAAATATCCCTTGCTCCTTACGTACGAAGGTACTGATTTCACAACGAAAAACACTTGAAACAAAAGGAAATTGTTTCCAATATTGCCCTAGATATTTTGATAGTTATTAAAAAAGGAAGCAGAGCTAAGGGACAAAATGTTACCTTAGTGAAGAGAGCCCAACTCCTCCACCTCCTTTATAACAAATATAACACTCTTTGCACAAGCCATCGGTAAACTACCAAAAGAAAAGATTAGAAAGATTATTCGAGAGTAAGGTACAGACAATTCTCAAACTGCGACTCTGTAAGAGACATTTCCAATGGTCTTAATTCTGCCAACGGCAATCTGAACCACTTAGACATAGCTCGTGCCCTTCTAAATCTACCATCGCTTACCAGAATGCTCACAGAAATAGTCAGGTGTTCAGAGACATCTACTATGCCACTTTTCAACATTTTGGACAGCAGAGCTTGTGGTAACGTCGCAAATTCCATTTCAAGGTGTCCATAAAACTGCTTGGCTCCTCAATGGTGACCTTGACGCTGTCTCTTTACGATTGGGCACACTACACCACAACAAAGGACACCATTAAGATGCATACACTGCTCGATTATGAAACTCTTCTTTCTGAATTCGTGACCATTAGAACAGGAAAGTGTACGGACGAGAAAGCCTTTTTTGAAATACCAATAGCCCCTTATTCAGTAGTGGTGGCGAATAGGGGTTACTGTAATTTCGAACTATTGAATGATTGGGATAGCAAGCATATACTTTTCGTAGCTCGCCATCGGGACAATCTTCTTTATGGGGCTATCCGAGACTAGACCTACTCCAACACGCAGCTCAAAATGTACTAATAGATGAATTATTGAACTCAACGGAGCCAAGACGAGTTTGAAATACCCAAAAAGACTTCGATGCATTGCAATATGGAAAGAGGAACACGAGTTTACGCTTCAATTGCTCACTAACAATATGCAATTAGCTGCATCAACCGTCGCAGAGCTCCACAAGTCGTGATGGCAAATCGAATTTTCTTCCGTAATCTCAAAAATTACTACGTATAAAGAGCTTTATTTGGACTTCTCGCAATGCTGTGGAGACGCAGATATGGACTGCCCTAACAACAATGTTGCTACTCTGTTGGCTAGAGCACACTGCTCATTACAAATGGGGGCTGGCAAACCTTGTCGTGTCGTTAAGGCTGAACACTTTTGCCAAAATTGATCTTGAAAAGTGGCTTAACCAACCCTTCACACTGCCTCCAGATGACAACAATTAGGGGCAAGGGGGGATTAAGATTCTTATTTTTCGTTGGGCTATATAAATCAATGGGTTACGCCTAACTTCTAATTTGTTTAGGATAACATGGTCTTATGCTATAAAAACATTTGTCTTGTTTGATGATAATGTATCAAGGGTATTACTTTATAGTTTCGAAGGAGTATCCTTTTGTTACAAAATATTCTAGATATCTAGGTAGCGCATAAACAAGATTTTTTTTAGCAATTGGATTGTCATGAAAGACGACAATGGAGCCATCCTGCGTATTGTCAATTGCATATTTTAGACACATTTCTTGTCTAAATGTCCTATCAAAATCATAAGTCAAGTTATCCCATAAAATAATTTTATTTGTTTTTGCAATGAGGATTGCCTGTTCTTCTGTTATTCTCCCATGAGGGGGGCGAAATAGGGGGGGATTCCCTAAAAAAAAAGGTAATAGAAGATCATTACATTGTAGCACACTATCGGTGTAAGTTCGCATTGGAGTATTGTGCCCATTCTCATGATTGTAAGTGTGGTTAGCGATTGTATGATTACTTTCAAATAGCATCTCTACTAAATGTGGTTTTTTTTCTACCTTTGCTCCGATGACGAAGAATGTTGCTTTTGCATTATAAGAATCAAGTTGCTTACTTATGAAAGGTAGTAAGTCGTCTGGGCCATCATCAAAGGTCAGGAATATTTTTTTTGTTGCATTTGGGAATCTACAAATTCCCCCTATTTTGGTATAATAGTCAAAATAATACTCGTTGGGTTTAAAAAATCGTTCTACACTCATGAAGATACTAATATTGTATGGCTACTTCCCTAATGGGCACTACTCTATTTCGACATCATTATATGAAGAATTCTCAAGCAGATCTCTCTCTGCGAAAGTAGAAACTTTTTGGCATATCAACAATAAAAACCTTCAGAATTTCTTTGCTTTTTCCCAATATGCATTGAAAAAAAAAATAAGTTTTTATCCTTCAATGTTTGGGCAAGATCAAACGTTGAAAGCCTTATGCCACATGCTTCCCAAGGAAAAGATTTTAGAGTTAATATCTGATTATGATGTTCTTGTTTCAACTCATCCTTACACTTCATATGTGCTAGCTGATTTTTTGGAAAATGATAATTCAAAGATAATTATTGATGTTCATACAAATTTTTCAGAATTTCCTGTATTTATCCACGATAGGATTAATTACCACACAGGATTATTTGCAAAAAGAGAAATTGATGCAGACACAATGAAAAAGATGATCCTTACAGGAATACCCATAAATAGTAAATATAAACATAGTACAACTCCAAAATCCTCCAATGCAAAAAAAAAGGAAATATTAATAATGAATGGTTCTGATGGATTGGGAGGAATTACTGATACAATTGTTTTTTTACAACAATTACATCACTCTTATGACATCTCCGTAGCTTGTGGAAAAAACAAAAAACTGCTACATTATCTTCAACTACATTACCCATCAATCAATGCCTTTAGTTATACCTCCGTTATGGAGGAGTTCTATAGAAAGGCAAAATTTGTTTTCACAAAAGCAAGTGGTTCATCTGTTATAGAAGCCATTTCATGTGGATGTATCCCCATCTTTACTCCAACTTACTTGCCCTGGGAAATAGAAGCAGCACGCAATCTATCTAGCATGGGTGTAGGGTTATATCTACCAGAGTTCAACTCTCTACACTTGCAGAGACTAAAAATATTGCTAGATACAGAGGCATTCCAAAAATTAATGTTACAAGCTCAATTTGAAATAGTTAACACTGATGCAACTTCTAAGATTGCAGACATAGTAGAGGGAAAAAAAATTACTTCTCTTTCTGACAATTACGATTTAGCACAGGAATTCGTTTCAAGTATAGACATATCAGAACCTTCTCCTATTACAAATATTCTTGTTAATGGAATAAAAAAATGGGGTGGAGTAGACTAGTGATTTAATTTATGGGTTTAAAATAAGATTTAGGATTTTCAGAGAAAAGCTTCCCATAAAACTCAACGCAGTAACTATCTGTCATCCCAGAGATAAAGTCACAAATAAGTCTTTTCTGTTTTTTGTTAATTTCATTTTTTTTCGCCTCAAGCTCTTCGTACTCTTTTTCTCCCAAAGAGTCACAAATGAGTATTTTTTGACTTCTGTTAAATTCCACTTTTCCCTTTTCCAAGAGCTCGTATTCTTTACAAAAATCCCTAGGGAGTAATTTATGATTAGCCTCAATTGCTTTGAAGATTTGCTCAATCATATACCCTCCTCTATAAGAGGTTACTTCGCTTTGAGAACTCTGATGCTGATAAATTCGGTGAAACTTTTTTAAAACCAAAATTTCCAGTTCTGTATCTTCCTCAAATTTTACTACACTCAAAGAATAATTTTTTTCGTTTAATACCAACGAAATTCCATCGATAAACTTATTTATGAGCGACTTGATAAATTTACTTCTTTCAAAGCCATCATTGCTTATTTTCTGGGCTTGTTTATACATATCACTCAATTGAGAAATGACATCTTCTTCACTATCCTTTAACAGAGACGTACTTTGAAAGATTCTTTTTAGGGCTTCATATATCGTCTCTCGCGTTATTTCATTATCATATTTTTCATCGTTATTAATTTGCCTTATTATATCGTCTAGAATCTCTGTATTAGGCAAAAATAGATCGAACAGATTTATAAAATTCCCTTTTAAACTATCTTCCAAATCATGCACTGCATTAGAAATATCATCTGCTAAATCCATTATAGTACATTCTATAGTCCGTTCGCCTTCACCTATTCCTAATGTTTGATTTATTTTTTCTACTAGCTCTTTCTCTGTTTCATAATAACCTTTTTTATTTGAACCTAAAGGGTAGTTGTATTTAATAATAGAGGCTAAGGAGCGAAATGTAATGTTGAGCCCACTTCTCCTTGTTGCTCTAATATTATTATTAATGATATTACATAATCCTTTCTCTAAGCAAGTTAGTATTCTGAGAGTTTGAGCATTACCTTCAAAGCCTCCACTCTCTTTCATTAACTCATTAAGCTTTTTCTCCCCACTATGCCCAAAAGGAGGATGCCCCAAATCATGTGCGTAACAAGCAAATCTCAGTACAAAAGGATTTATCTTGAAGTAATGGTTCGTATCCTTTTGTATTTTTCTTCCTATGAGCTGTGCTATGTGTTCAACTTCTAACGAGTGAGTAAGTCTATTTCTAAAGAAATCAGATTCAGAACTCGGAAAGAGTTGAGTCTTGCCTACCAGACGACGAAAACTTGCTGACAATAAGAGACGAGAGACATCCGACTCAAATGGTGTTTCATACTCATTTATCACTTCAGGCAAGTCGTAGTACTGTCTCTCATAATCTCGTTTGCTATACAATCCCATTTTATTTTGAATTATTAGGTTCATAAAAATCTATTATTTCACACTTATAGCGCTGCTGATAATTATTTTTTCGTATATAATTATTTTTTCTTTTAATTGCTGTAAAATATCCTCCTTTTTTTAAACCTATATTTTCAAGCTTGCCTACATAAACCTTTTCCACCTGAGATTTTTCAACATAATAACATCGATTTCCCAAAATATCACAAGGAGATACTAGCATCCCATCCTTTACAATAGATTCAATTCTTACTAGAAAAGGCTTATAAACATTATACAGTAGTTCATGACTAATAAAATCAACCTCTATATTATTAAAACGAATACTCCTCTTGGAAACATTCTTGTTCGCCTCCCCTTTATCCTTAAAATCATGCTCAATTCTCTGTAATATAAACTGATATGAAAAGTCAAAGGAACAGCCTTTTTCCCAAGAAAAGCCTAATGATTCACACAGAATTTCTGCTATTTCTGCGAATACTTTTGAGTTTTCACCTTCTACTCTTAACCCATTATCCATATTGTTTTTCTGGATTTTATGTAAAACTTCATCAATCCGTCCAATCAAAGTATTCCTTTCCGCTTCCGTAATTTCTTCAATATACAACTCATACTCTTCTTTTTCATGATACCTAATACGACTGGAAGATTTACGCGTAAGTTTAGGCACTTTTATCTCTTTATCCCCTAATATGAATAGCAACTCTCCTATTGCTTTATTATACAGCCAATCGGTCATATTGGAGTGTATTAAACCATACAGAGAAAAAAGGGAATCCTTTCCTTTATTGAAATAGGCACTGCAACCATATTTAAAAGCATAACGGATAGAAATAGGATCCTCAGAGGTTGTGAAGACACAAACTGGCAATAAACTATTTATACTTCTAATCTTTTTTAAAAGCTTAATGCCCGACAGATCATTGTAATTTTTATTAAGAGAATCCGATTCTAGCAGCCTAATGTCTAAAAAGACGAAATTGAATTTTTTCTCTCTTTTATCTTCGTCAATATATTCATCTCCGTGACATTTTTGAATGTTTTTGGAAAAAACACCTAATAGGCTATCGCAGCTTTTTTGAATAGATTTCTTATACTCTGAAATAAATTCCCAAACACTCTGATTGGAGATATTTGAATCCTTATTAAATCTAGTAAAAGCTGTAACATTACTATCGCCAAAAATCTGTTGAAAAAATCCCGCCCAATATTCTTTGTTATCAATAAGGAGGAGTTTGATGTCTTGAGATTCTATAACCTGTTCTAATCGGAGAGCTTTTATTTTATGTTTTAACATCAACTTTTTGTGAAGCAGAATATTACTGTCAGTCGCAAATAAGGGTTCCTTTTCCAGTAAGTACTTTAATCGTTCTTCGTAATTACGTGGATAATTCTCGTGTTCTTTTAAATAGTAAAACTCTCTATAAAGTCTTTGCAAGCCAAAAAAATTCTCTGCATGATAGTCATGCTTAGCTCTTTCATCCTCTGTTATCACTATATAGTTAAGTAAATTTTTCTCAAAGTCTTCTTCCTCTTTAAGAAAGTCGATTTCATAAGAAGCGTATGCTTTGAGTATGCTATCTAGCATTATTCTTGGAGAGAGAACGAGGTCTATCAGAGAGATGCTAGGTGCATTCAGAATTATATTATCTGGATTCTGCTTTATCAAATAGTGAAGATTAAAGAACGATAAGGCGATTATTTTTCTACTGCGCTTCTCTCTTAGGGATTCGGTAAGAAGAATATGCTTTATCAATTCTATACCAGGGCTTTCTCCTAATATTTTTTCATCCTTAAAGACACTTTCTAATTCAATGATATATGACTCAAATTGTTGAGAATTACTTTTTAACTCATTAATTACATCAGCAATACTCTTCTCGCTAGTGTTGATATGAATGATTTCAGTCTGTTCTGATAATTCTTGTTGTCTAATTAAACTTTCTACAAAGTTTACTCTGGAACTGATATATAAAAATCTTATCATTTTAAACGCTCTATTTTTTGTGTTAATTCGTTTAGCAAAAATGTATGGTTCGTAGGTATTAAGAGAAAATTGGTCGCGGCAAGACAATAGCATATCCTTGCAGTGAAAAGCAAAGCGGTTTTATCGTTAACTATAACTCTCTGCAAAAGTTCTCCAAAAAAAATCCAAAAGGACTTTTCATCTGCAGGTTTTAGCCCTTGAAAAGCTTCGAAGGTATAGAAAAAGTCGCTGATAGAGAAAGGGATATTATAACTTTCTGCCCATTCGGTTATAATATTCTGGTATGCATGAGGGATAAATAACCTTGCATTTAATGATATGTTTTTTAAATCGAAATCGATTATTTTCCTTCTTAGAAGTGTGTCTAGATTACTATACCAATCTGGATCAATAATGGATCTTGCAGGATTCTTATTTTCGTTTTTATTCGCTATATAGACTGCGAGCAATTCCACATCTCTTAAATCTTTAGGTTCACCCCTATGTTTTTTTATTACATCAATTAATTCTGGAATCATCACCTTGTATCCATCATAATAAAAATACAATTCTGGTGATGTAATGATATCTGAAATTGTAAGATTCAACAATCTATCAAATCCACACTCAATCATATAACGATTATGGCAATCAACCCTTTGTGGTAAAGGTGTTAACGATCTCTCATTTCCATTAAATAGAAAGTCTAAATCATAACAATCTCGCAAATTACATACAGCCAATATTGCACTACCATCAATACAAAAATTATCAGGACTAATGTTGCTAAGCTGAATATATTGCCTGTAAAGGGAAATCTGATGAAGAAAGTTTGGAAATCTAGTAACTTGAGCAGTATTTATAAAATCAACTGTATTCTGATTAAAGGCAATTGACGACAATTCACAAGTGGTATCATAAGTATCTGTGGAGTGTACAGAGTGGTTCCCTATTCCACATAGCGTTCTTATATCCTTCTTTAAGGAGATTATTTCTTCGAGACTTTCACTTACAACCAAATAAACTCTAACAAATCCTTCTTTTGAAAAACATTGTCCTGCTTTCCAGCGAGCCCCCTTGAAACAATTGTTAAAATTTCCCAGCCAATCTTCCTTACGGTATAGGGTTAACATAAAATTCAATTGACCAGTCACGTTCAAATAGAAGTCCTTATCATAATAAACACTGACTCTATCTCGAATCAGACTATCAATCTCATCATACCGATCTTTACAGGCTGGAAATAGGCAAATCGTGTAGGATTTAGAAAAACGTTTAGCATATTCCAACGCAACATAATCCATCATTTCTGTAGGCATTCCTTTGCTACGAAAAAAACGATAGTCAAAAGCATACCATGTTAATGGGAACTTCTTATCTAGAAGAACAGAGTTAACACTCATTTTTTTCACACTAGCAATAGCTAACCTATGAGCCCCATCTATAGGGCAAAAAGTTTTGTCAATTGGTATAGTAATGAGAGACTTTGGAATATTTTTTTTCGAGAAAAGCTCAATCAATTTTTCAAATGATTCCCTAAAATCTTTTCCATTGTTTTTATTGGGAAAATTATCCTCTCTGAAATTGTTAAAATATCGTATATGTTCCTCGTAAAGCCTACAAATCCATTTGTTAAGAGTTCCTCGTAAATAATTCTCAACATAAAGTACCTTTACCATTAAATCAAAACGTAGCGGATTAAAAATAATACTATCCGCTGGATATGTAACGACTTCAGTTGTTTCTGCCAATATGTTATATTCAAAAACATGCTGAGAGATGAGGTCCTTAATATTTTTCATTATTCAATAGAGTATCTATTTGATTAAGAATATTATTACTTGTTTCTGTCTCAAATTTTCGGGCAAATAAGAAAAATGGATTTAGGCAAATAGATGTAAAATAATTAAGATACTCATCATTAAACACCATTGGTTTTATATCTCTACTCCAATCCAAATACTTCAATCGATGATTAATAACTCTGCGACTAAACTCGGGGTTATTCATAATAATCGTTTGAAAAAAAATTTCATCTGGAATAAATGTAAATTTGTGAAAGTCGTAATATTGAGGATTCTCTTTAACAAAATTATCAATGTAATTCACTGCATCATACGGTAAAGCCCACCACTGTGAACCGCCCCAAGCGATTAACTTTGTTTCCTTTCCCTCAATTGTTGCAGGTGGTAATTGTCGAGGAAAACTACATCCTCTAAATTTATGTTTTAGTCTTCGCACGATGTCATCATCGAAAATAAGCTTCCATTGACTATTGTCTCCTTGCTTGCTGATAACTCTTTTTTCCAAGCTCTCCCTTTGCTTATCCTCCCTTAACCGATACCAATCGGTCTCCAAAATCAGATTATAGCAACCAAGTCTATCCGAAAAGACAATCTTTTGCCACTCCTTTGTGCAATTAAACTGGTTGAAAATCTCCATGTATAGATTTCCCTCTGAATATTGAAAGAAATCAAAGATAAATTGATTATCCTTCACAGGATAATCTTGACCACTAAGCAAGACTGCATAATCAAAAGAAAACTCTAATCTCAACATTTCTTTT
The DNA here is from genome assembly GCF_000768755.1 of Porphyromonas sp. COT-108 OH1349. NCBI lineage: Bacteria > Pseudomonadati > Bacteroidota > Bacteroidia > Bacteroidales > Porphyromonadaceae > Porphyromonas > Porphyromonas sp. COT-108 OH1349. The sequence goes on from NZ_JRAH01000036.1 coordinate 10,048, forward strand.
ATTGCATTTAGGGTTGCTTTTACAAGAGAAATCCCTCCCCATACACCATCGACACGCTCTTCTACTAAGTAAATATTACTTGTTATACATTTGAGAGACTCTAGCTCCTTGATCTTTTTTTTTCTGTCCCAATGAACAATAAATATTGTGCTTCCCTCTACATTCAACTGAGAAATTAGTCGTTTTAGCAAGTTGGGCTGATTATGAGCCAAAATAATATAAGCAATTTTAAACCTCTTCATTTGTTTACGCATTTTTAATACATAGGGAAGGTGTATCTAAGTTCTTTCTTTAATCCTGAGACAATTAATACTTCTTTTTGTTGCTGTATGATTTGTTAGAAATAAATTACATCTCCTCACACCAGAAATAAATTTTGATGATAATATCCAACATTGCATATCTCTTTAGAATAAGTTTTGTCTTCTTTCTAAATAAGTGCTGGCAATCTTATTTGCGCAACACCTTGATTCTAAATATCTGTTTTTATGTTGACATCTATCCGTAAAATAACAAGATGTACATCTAATGAAGAGATTAAATGTCTTTGGTTTACTCTACTGTTGCGTACAAAGGTAAAAAAAGTTTGATAGTATTTTCTTTTATCTCCTTTCATATAGTCTTTTTCAATGTTATCCCAAAAATCGGCTCGGAGGGTAAATGAATTACCTATAGTCAACATATCCTCACCCATAGAGTTTCTCTCATATAATGGGACATATCGGAAGAGTTAAAAAAACTCTTGTGGATTTCCCTGATAAGCAAGGGGCAGTCTTCTTGCTTGCTCTTGTAATCTGATTAAAGTAGCGGAGTAAGTCTCAAATTTGCAGAGCATTCTTTGGGCAGTAGCAATAGTATGGTGGCTGTTAAGTATCTTGACCGCTTCGCTGTAAAGAACTCCAATATGTCTCATTAGGGCGACAATGTTGTCAAGTTCTTTGTGAGGTACTGCCCAGCATTAGCATCCTCTGTGCTAACCTTAAAGGGTTGGTTTAGTAGCCGTCCTCTTAGGTAGTCACTTTTCGTTTTTGCGCCCGACTTTCGGCATAGCTCAATGAGCGTCTGCTGGTTTTCAGGATTGGGTATTCTGATGTGCCATCTAGCACGTTCTGTTTCATCTTTTTTGTTATTCTGTTATGACGACTTTGAAGTGATTGATACCCTCATTGGGGCAAGGGTCTTTGTCGGCAGAAACGAAGTTTGTCGGACAAAGACACACCTTGCTACCGAAAAAACTCGGTATATCGCTTATCTGAACTCTTGCATCCATTGAGTGCAGGTATTCAGATGGGCTTTGAGTGCTAAGCACGCAAGGCATCAGAGTTTCCTCCATACTTCTACATCCTCTTTGTACTGCTCGAGATGCTCTCTGAGTATTCGCTCCACATAGCCCGAGATTGTCGCCCCACGTTCGCCTATTCTGCGAACGACAAAGTCTAAGCTCTTGAGCGTTTCTTCGGACACATAGACCGCTTTGCGGTGGATGATGCGTTGGGGCTGGAGGTACTTCTCTTGAAATTGGGCGAGTCGTTCCCTTTTTTGAGCTAAGCCTTGCTTGAAGGTAGGCTCTTCGACTTTAGGTGGTGTCGGGGCTTTACTCGGCTGGGCTTGGTGCTGGGGCTTAGGCTTCGATGGCGGATTTTGAGGTAGTGGAGCAAACTTCTTGCTAAAGTTAGGCATACCATTCTCATCATCGTCTTCATCATAGTCAAAGGCGAGTTTAGACCTATTCGGGTTTATTCCATAGTTCCCCAGCCGTTTCAAACCCTCGCTGAGGATTTTATCTTTCTCTTCTTGTGTCATACTATCTCTTTGTTAGAATGGGGTTATAATGCCTTTCGAGCATTGCTTGGATGTCGCTCTGCGTGTAGAGTATCTTACCTCCTATCTTGTAATAGGCTAATGTGCCGTTGCTGCGATACTCTTGGAGCGTGCGTGTGCTAAGTTTGAGTAGCTCGCATACCTCCTCGCCATTAAGGAATACCTCACCGCCTAACATCGGGCGAGCCGAAGCACAATAACGCTCCAGCTTGGCTAATACACCCTCCATCATCTGCGTAAACAGTTGCATTTGAGGGCTTTCGCTTGTAATGATTTCAGTCTCTGCCATAGTGCATTCATTCTGTTTGTGCGTTCATAGCTCCTGCGATGTCACTGGCTTTGTAGTAGCACTTGTGTCCGACCATTGAAAAGGGGATTTTGCCCGTGTCCCTCAGCGTCTGTAAGGTTCGCTTGCTGATGTTGAGCCTACGGCATACGGCTTCGTTGTCGAGCCACTCTTCTGTTTCGGGAGGATTGCCGATGAGTTGCTCAATGCGGTGGATAAAGTCGGCAAAGGAGAAATGAAGCTGTTCCCACGCTTTGCCGTCTACGATGATAATTTTCATTGCGTTTTTCGGTGTTAAATTGCGTTCGTCTTATGGAGCAGGCGAATGCAACCGCTCTCGCCTGCCTCTTCTTTTGGTGGCAAAATTAGGGCTAAGAGTGCAGCTCTCAAGAGCTTCAGGAGGAGCAAGGAAAACGAGGGAAAAGGCAGGCAAAGGGGCAGGCTGAAAAAGGGCTTACTTGCGGTAATGAGATGAGGAGTCGGCTCGTTCCTATGGGCGAAAATGGCTCGTTTGAGATGTCGATTGGTCGAGAAATCGATATATCGACATCTCGAGAATTCGACATTTCGATAAATCGATAAATCGAACGTTCGATTTATCGAGAGTTTGATAGGCTGTTTGAGCGGTAGGTAGTACGATTGCTTTGGCGATAGCCAGCACTATTGTTTGAGCTATCTCTCAAACAATAGCCATAGCGATAGATAGCTTTAAGCCTTGCTTGCGTCCAAAGAGCCTGAGTATCTCGTATTCGTTCGGGCTTTTCTCCACGAAGGGTGGTCTTGCCGAGCAAGGTGGGAGGGAATGAATACGACCGCTAGAATACAGAAAAGTCCTGCGGTGGAGATTCTTCCCTCCCTCCGCAGGACTTGACCTTGATGGGCAAACAGACCGCCCTTGTACCTTTGCCCGAAATGAAGACGACCTTAGGCGGTGGACGGCTCGGCTTCGCTGGCTGTGGCTCGCTTGCGTGGTGGGCAAACTCGCAGAGCCTTGCGAAGCGTCTGCGTCTGCTCGCTACCCATCAGAGGCAGCATCTCCTTGGCGATTTTCTGCTTGCTGACCTTAGCATATAGCTCTGTGGTACTGATAAAGCGATGCCCTAACATCTTACTTACCGTTTCAATCGGCAAGCCGTTCTCCAAACAGATGGTTGTGGCAAAGGTATGCCGTGCGGTGTGCGAACTCGCCTCTGTGTGGGGCGAGCATCCAGCCTTGATGAGTAGCTCACGGATTTTGCGATTGAAGTGGCTGTTTACAGGGAACTCTCGGAAGTATAGCCCCTCCGAGCGTCCTTGCCCTACAAAGGCGAGAATCTCCTCGGCAATGGGTAGCAGTGGCACGATACAACAATTCTGCGTCTTGGTGCGGTAGAGCGAGATGTATCTGCGTCCATCGCTGAGGGTATAGATGTCCTCCATCCGCAATTTCTTGAGGTCAGAGAAAGCCAAGCCAGTGAAACAGCCCAAGAGGAATATCAGTCTGATATGATTATCCACAGAGCGGTGCGGACGATAAGCCAAAAGTTTTCGTAGTTCGTCACCGCTGAGCGAGTTGCGTTCGTAGGCAGGGGTGTCTATGTCGATGAGGTCAAAAGGGTCTTCTCTCACGACGCCCTCCATCAAAGCTCTGCGAATAACTTGGTGCAGGTGTCTGAGGCGGTTGGCAACAGAGCTTACCTTATTGCCTAAGTCTCGGAGCATATAGAGCCGATAATCCTCTATCAGCCCCTTGTTCACTTCGTAAGGCATACATCCGCTTCGCCCCCTCGAAGCCAAAAAGCGAGCAAAGCTCTTGTAACTATCCCGAAAGACTTTTATGGTGGCTTTACTGAGAGATTTACCCTCATAAGCCCTCTTAGCCTCGCAGACCGTTTGATATAGCTCTAAGATGGACTGCTGAGGCTTTTCCTTGCGAAGAAATTGCTCCTTGAGGTACTCGGCTGTGATGTATTGCTCTTCTCTAAGAATGCGTTCGTAGAGTGCATTCAATCCTTGCTCGATAGCATTCAGTGCGTTGTTGATACCTTGAGCCGTGGGAGAACTGGATCTTATTCTTGCCCTCTGAATGTTCCAATCTTCGGGAGCTGTTTGTTGCTTGGTAGAGAACGAAGCAGTCTTGCCATTACAGGAAATGCGACAACGGATAAGACATAGCCCCTTCTCATTCGCCTTGCTACGGTCGATAAAGAATAAAACTGAGAATGTACTTTTCATTGTCTTGCTTTTAGTTGGTTAAACGATAGTGGGCAATCTCGGGGAGGATACGCTCTACATCCCGAAACACACGTTCGGGCGAGGTCTCGGCATAGACTTGCGTAGTCTTGATTTGACTATGCCCCAGCATCTTTGACACGCTTTCGATAGATACCCCTTCGGAGAGGGTCATCTGAGAGGCAAAGGTGTGGCGAGCCATATGGAAGGTGAGGCATTTATTGATTTTGCACAGCTTCGCAATCTTCTTCAGATGGATATTGACCGTATCACAGCCAGGAATGGGCAGAAGATAGCCCTTGGGAGGTTCGTGGCGAAAGGCTCGGGTGTGAATGCCTCGGTACTGCTCGATGATGGCAGCAGCCTCGGGCAAGAGGGGGATGTGGCACACATTGCCTGTCTTGATGCGAGGCTTGCGTATCCAAGTCATACCGCCCTCCTCGACAAGATGTTCAGCCGTAAGGTGGTAAATATCCGTGTACGATAAGCCTGTATAGCAAGCAAAGACAAACATATCTCTTGACACTAACTCATAATCTCCTAATTGCGTTTCATCTAAGGCGATAATACGCAAGAGCTCCTCCTTGGTAATGTAGCGTGGCGAACCGACATCCCAGCGGATAGAATAGCCCAAGAAGGGATAAGTGTCGATGATATGCCGTTTGTATAGGTCTTTCAGTAGCGAAGCCAGCATAGAGAGGTAGCCAGCCGTGGTATTGAGTTTGAAAGCTTTCTCTCTGGAGAGATAAACCTCAAAGTCTTCAACCAAGGCTCTACCAACTTTCTGAACAGGCAGGTCGCCTACTCGATAGCGGTGTTTGATGAAAGCCTCGAAATGCTTGCGAAATAGCAAGATACACTTATACCTGCGTTCACTGCGGTCTATGCCCACACGCTCTCGAAAGCGTGCCAAATAGCCCTCCAAATGATAGAGCAACCCTTGGCTATCGCTGTTTAAGCCAAAGAGAGTGTTTTTAACCTCCTCAGCTGTTACCGTTTCCCCTTGCTTCCTCTGCAAATGTTCAAAGGCTCGATGTACAGCGAGTTGTAAGCGGTCGAGTTCTGCGTTTACAGATACAGCTTCGGCACTTTTGCCCACGAGTCTGCTCTTACGGCTATCCCATAGCTGGGGAGAGCAAGCAATTTTGCAACTGAATTGCACCATTGTTCGCCCCACACTGAGGCGAGCCATAATCGGACTTTTACCTTCCTTACTCTGTGTGCCTCGCTTGAGGTAAAAGAGTAGCTTCAATGTCTTTTCTTTCATTGTCGTTTTTGTTTACAAAGTTAGACCTCTAAGGGATAGTTGTCGCTACGCAAAACATTGAAAACAAGAGAGAAAATACCGTTTTAGTTACCACTTTTTGCTTACCTCTTCCGAAGCCCCTAAAAGGGAACGATTTGGTAATTGAACTCGCTCTTTCAACTGCTCTTTTTTGCCTTTTTTCGTGGTGCAAGCCAATGCACCAAACCGAAAGAAATGCTGTTAATCAAGCAGATAACCTTTTCTCGCTTCCCCTTACTCCTAACTCCCATATTTGAGCGTAGAACGCCGCCAACTCAGGCACTTTGATAAAATAGCGGAAACGCTCCTTCTGCACGATTTCATTGGTAACAGAGAACTCATAGTCCAC
>NZ_JRAH01000037.1:0-369 GCF_000768755.1 Porphyromonas sp. COT-108 OH1349
TATGGAGCCAATGTTTCAAGTTTCTTAGAACGTATTGCTCTTCAACATTTGGAAGAGTACGGAGACGACATAGAACACTGGCGCAAACTCTAATCTCGGTATTCCGAGCCATCAGTAATGGAGTTGCTAATCGGCATTCTCAGAAGGGGGAAGAAGGGAGTGGTGAAAGCCAATCGTATCGGACGCAAAGGGTATTCATCGGTAGTAGTGCAAGACGTCAGTTTGTAGCCACAAACTGCTCTTGCCTCCTCACTCGTTGGTTCGGGAGGGGAGCCGTAATCACTTCGTTCTCATCGGCTGGGATGCCTTAATAAGCAAGTTAAGATGAAACCAAAAACAGATAAAGAGAGAAGAAACAAGGGAAATAAT
>NZ_JRAH01000038.1:0-37577 GCF_000768755.1 Porphyromonas sp. COT-108 OH1349
TTTATGCTTGCGGACATATTTTTGTCTGCGCACAAAAATATATTTTCGTGCGAATGGGAGGAGATTTTCGTACGAAGAGGAGGAGATTTTTGTGCGAATGGGAGGGGATTTTTGTGCGAATAAAAAAGGATTTTCATGCGGACAGAAATTTTACCTCTTTCGGAATCGGATCCGCCTATGTGGCTTTTGCCCGAAATTTTTAGTGCCTTCGGGAGGAGAAGAAACAAAATGAACAGATTGATTTTCAGCGACATACAGAACAATCTAAATATAGAATGTGGCATGGCGGGGGGGCAGATGGGGGCTATAAAGAAGCCATCCCGGAAAGATTTTGCTCTTTCCGGGATGGCTCCGATTGGGATGCTGGGAAGGTCCCCTGCGTTATTCTCCGATCTCTTTCTGCAAGTCTGCCACAAGGCTGCTCGCACCTATGCGGAAAAGGTCGGGGGTAAGCCATTCGTCCCCAAGCACTTCTTTGACAATGGCAAGGTAGCGGAGGGCATCCTCTGTGGTGCGCACTCCTCCGGATACTTTGAGTCCGCGCTTTTCTCCGAAGAGCTCGGCATACTGCTTCAAGACGGTCGCCATGGTGTAGGCCGCGTTGAGGGTTGCGCCGGGATACTCTTTGCCGGTGGAGGTCTTGATGAAGTCGGCATCGCAGAAGAGGGATAGGATGGAAGCCCTGCGTATGTTTTCGGTGCTCTTCAACGCCCCGGTCTCCAAGATCACCTTGAGGTGCCTGCCCTTCGTTACCTCTCTCAGCTCCAAGATTTCGTCTGCGACTTCTTCGTAGTTTTCGGAAAGGAAGTTGCCGACGTGCAGTACGATGTCTATCTCATCGGCTCCATCTTCGACGGCAAGACCGGTCTCGACCACTTTTACCTCCGGAAAAGTCTGGGAGGATGGGAAGCCCCCGGAGACGGCTGCGATATTGACGCCCCGGGTGGAAAGGGCGTTCTTGACGGTGGAGACGAAGTTGGGATAGACGCAGATGGCTGCGACGTGAGGGATGTCGGGTCTGTTGCTGTCGAGGGCATTGACCTGCTCGACAAACTGCATGATCTGCACGTCATGATCCGTTGCGGATAGCGAGGTGAGGTCTACCACGCTGTGGAGAAACTTGATGTTGTCCACGGTGTGGAGCGTATTGCCATACTTGGAGAGGATCTTTTCGACTTCAAGTGTTGTCTCTTCTTCTGTCAGCGCCGGACGAAACTTTGCAAACGCGTCCGTATATCTGTTACTGCTGTTCATGTTGATTGTTGAGTTTAGGATTATTGATGTGTCTTGTTTTGTCTCTTTCGGTCTTCTTGAGGAAGTTCTTTCGGATGGCGGCGGTAAGATCGCAGCCGGTCTGGTTCGCAATGCAGGCAACGACCCAAAGAAGATCCGCCAGCTCGTCTTCCAGATCGAGCTTCTCTCCCTCCTTTGCCTGCTGCTCCCCGTACAAACGAGCCATGATGCGTGCCACTTCGCCCACCTCTTCGGTGAGAACAGCCATGTTGGTGAGAGGATCGAAATAGCGCACGCCGTAACGCCTGATCCAGCCATCAACCTGCTCTTGCAGCTCGGAAAGGGTAAGCTCCTGCTTCATGTCTTATGCGTTTTTTGAGTCGATAATGATGGTAACAGGTCCGTTGTTGGTCAGTGTAATCTGCATATCCGCTCCGAATACGCCGCGTGCCACCGGCTTTTCCAACGCCTGTTCGAATGCCTGCACGGCTTTCTCGTACAAAGGCTCGGAGATCTCTCCGGGAGCAGCGTGTATGTAGGAAGGACGGTTGCCCTTCTGCGTGGATGCCATGAGGGTAAACTGCGAGACAAGCATCACCTCCCCACCGACATCGAGCACGCTTCTGTTCATCACTCCATCCGCATCATCAAAGATGCGAAGACGGACACACTTGCGGACGATATAGTCGATGTCTTTGTCGCCATCATCAGAAGCGATGCCGATAAGGATAAGCAGTCCCTCCCCTATTCGGGAGATCTCTTTGTCGTCAACGGTGAGCCGGGAAGACCGGACTCTCTGTACCACTACTTTCATAGCCCAAATTTACTCATTACTTTTTGTATGGAAATATTCATGGACGAGCCTCGCCTTGGCTCTGCCCAAAATAATCTCTATGTCTTCAAGCGACGCCTCACGGATCTTCTTGACACTCTTGAAATGCTTCAAGAGCTTCGCTTTGGAGGCAGATCCTATGCCGTGGATGGTGTCCAGCTCCGAATGTGTCTGCGACTTGCTACGAACTTCCCGGTGAAACTTGATGGCAAAGCGATGGACTTCGTTCTGCACACGCTCCAAAAGCAGAAACACCGGCGAACGCTGCATGATGCCGACAACCTCAGGAGGATTTCCGTAGAGGATATTTGCGGTCTTGTGCTTCCGGTCTTTAGCAAGCCCGAGAATGGGAATAGCCAGCCCCATATCCTCCAATGTCTTTCTGATGGTCTCCATGTGCCCTTTACCCCCATCGGCAATAATGAGATCCGGCAGCTCTCTATCCTCTTCGATAAAGGCGGTATAGCGTCTCTGCACCGCCTCTGCCATGGAGGCATAGTCGTCCTGCCCCTGCACGGATCGTATGTGATAGTGCCTGTACAACTCTTTTGCCGGCCTGCCTCCAATAAAAGCAACGCAGGCTGCAACGGGAGAAGAACCCTGGATATTGGAGTTGTCAAAGCACTCCATGTGGTATGGAAGCCCCGGCAGTCCGAGAGTGTTCTGCAACTCTTGAAGGAGCTGCATATTGCGCTGTTCGGGGTTGAGCTTTTCGGCTTGACGGTCTCTATCGGTCTTGTACTGCTCCACATTCTTCTGCGAAAGTTCCAAGAGTCTTTTTTTATCGCCTCTTTGAGGAATGGTAACGGTAATACCCTCCGGCACGTAAGCAATGGGAAGAGGAAGAATAAGCTCTTTAATACCTGGTCTCAAAGCATTCAGACTCTCTTGAACAAGAGTGGAAAGCCACTCCTCCGGCTCTTCAGACAGGCTCTTCTTGTACTCCAACGTCTCTCCGGAAACGATATTGCCACTCCTCACCTCCAGATAGTTGAGGTAGATGGAACCGAGATCTTCGGAGAAAGAGCAGACCAAAGCATCGCCCACACTGTGGGAAATAACAGCAGAAGCGGCTTGATAACTCTCTAAAATGGAGATGGAATGCTTTATGGCTTGTGCCTCTTCAAACTTCAACTCCGAGGCGTACAGCATCATCCTATCAGACAGTTCTTGCTTTACGGACGAGATATTGCCTTTCAAAACCTCTCTGATCTGACGGATATTCTCATCGTAATCTGCTTCGCTCTGCTTGCCAACGCAAGGAGCAAGGCAGCGATGAATATGATAGTTGAGGCAGACTCGGAATCGTCCCAACGCAATATTCTCTTGTGTAAGATTCAGACTGCAAGTGCGAGGAAGAAAGACTTTCTTAATGACACCGACGAGAGTGTGCGCCATCTTGCCTGCCGGATATGGGCCAAAATATTCCGAGCCATCACGAACCGGCTTGTGAGTGATAAAAACTCTTGGGAAAGGCTCTCTCTTGAGGCAGATGTAAGGATAAAAGTTGCCATTCTTGAGCATGATGTTGTAGCGAGGACGATACTCTTTGATGAGATTATACTCCAACAAAAGAGCGTCATGCTCCGTATCGACAACAAAATATTCCAACCACTGCAAGGTGTTTACCAGAGCACGTGTCTTGGCATCCGAATGCTCCTTTTGGAAATAAGAAGCGATCCTTCTGCGCAACGACTTTGCCTTACCTATGTAAATGACATCCTCATTTTTGTCCAAATAACGATAACACCCCGGGAGCTCCGGAATGCTGCTCAATGTCTCAAGAATGTCCTTTTTAGGTATCAGCATTATCTCTATTTATGTTTCACGTGAAACATTTCTTGTTTTCAGACTCGGCCACAAAGAACAAGAAGAATATTTATATCGCTTGGAGAAATACCCGGAATACGAGATGCCTGACCTATATTCTCCGGATCTATGGCAGAAAGTTTTTGACGAGCTTCCGTAGAGAGCGAAGAGATTTCCATATAATTGAAACGACCTTTAAGCGTAATATGCTCCAAACGCTTTGCTCTATCCGCCAACTCTTTTTCGCGCAATATATAACCCGAATATTTTGCCTCAATCTCCACCGCTTCAAGAACCTCATCTCTTAATTCCGAAGGGACAGAAGCAGAGATTTCTGCAAGTTCCGGGAGCATTGCAACCATATGTTCAATATGGATATTGGGACGAAGGAGCAGATCCATCGCCTTACAACCCTGCTTTAGAGGTGTAGTGTTATAGGCTTGAAGCTGCTCGTTTACCTCAGAAGGACGAACACCCAAAGAGCGCAAGCAAGCATCCACTCTGCCAATCCATTCCATTTTGGCTTCATAGGCGTGCCATCTTTCATCTTCTACCAATCCGATCTCTCTACCTCTGGGAGTGAGTCGCTGGTCTGCATTGTCTTGTCTCAACAATATGCGATACTCTGCCCTACTGGTAAACATCCGATAGGGTTCATCCACCCCTTTTGTAACAAGATCATCTATGAGCACTCCAATGTATGCTTCATCTCTGCCAAGTGTAAACTCCGGCAGGTTCTTTATTTTCAGTGCGGCATTTATTCCGGCGACAATTCCTTGACCGGCGGCCTCTTCATAACCCGTAGTACCATTGATCTGACCGGCAAAATAGAGACCAGGAATCAGTTTTGTCTCCAAAGTATGATAGAGCTGGGTAGGATCAAAGAAATCATACTCTATGGCATATCCCGGTCTTAAAAGATGTACCTGCTCCAATGCAGGAATCTTTTTCAAAGCATCAAGCTGCACCTGAAAAGGAAGAGATGACGAGAACCCATTGATGTAGTATTCTGTGGTATCTTCACCCTCCGGCTCCAAAAAGAGCTGGTGCTGACTCTTGTCCGCAAAAGTTACAATCTTGGTCTCGATGCTTGGACAGTAGCGAGGCCCGATACTTACAATCTGTCCGTTGTAGAGCGGGGAGTCTTCCAAGTGATTTCTCAACTCCGTATGACTTGCCTCATTCGTGTAAGTGATATGGCAAGGACGCTGCTTGAGATGATTCTTCAAACGAGAGTCGGGCAAGAAAGAAAAGCGGTGAAAATCTTCGTCTCCATACTGAGCCTCACAGAGGTCGAAGCGAATACTCCTTGCATCTACCCGTGCAGGCGTTCCGGTCTTCATCCTATCCGTACGAAACCCTTTTGAGATAAGCTGCTCGGTGATGCCGTAAGATGCCGGTTCCGAAATACGCCCTCCTTTCCATTGATGAGATCCAACATGCATAAGTCCATTTAAGAACGTGCCATTAGTGAGTATTACCTTAGAAGCATAAAAAGAGATCTTCTGAGCGGTTTCCACACCTTCCACTCTACCATCTTCCTCTGAAAAGAGCAAGCGAGTTACGGTATCCTGCCACATATAGAGATTCTCCGTATTCTCCAAAATGCGTCTCCAAGCCATAGAAAACTGCTGTCTGTCGCTCTGTGCTCTCGGACTCCACATGGCAGGTCCTTTGCTTCTATTGAGCATCCGAAACTGAATGGATGTGGCATCCGTAACAATCGCCGTAGCACCGCCTAAAGCATCTATCTCGCGAACAATCTGCCCTTTTGCAATGCCGCCAATAGCCGGATTGCAACTCATTTGGGCAATCTTACCCATATCCATCGTAATGAGCAAAACAGAGCAGCCCATTACCGCCGAAGCTCGTGCAGCTTCACAGCCTGCGTGCCCCGCTCCTACGACTATTATATCATATCTAAACTTCATTCGTTCTTACCTGTAATTACTTTTTTTATTTCACTTAACTTGTTCAATGCTTCGATAGGTGTAAGATGGTTGATATCTACTCCTATGATTTCTTTTCGTACCTGACCGAGTACAGGATCATCCAATTGGAAAAAGCTGATTTGATAGGGTGCGTTTCCTACAACCTCTCTACTCGAGCCGCTATGATTAAAAGATGAGACAGCTCCTCTATCGCCCTTCTCTAACTGATGAAGAATGTCTCCCGCTCTTTCTACAATTGTCGATGGAAGACCTGCAAGCTTGGCAACATTGATACCAAAACTATGTTCACTTCCTCCCGGCTGAAGTTTTCTGAGAAAAATCACTTTTCCATCAACCTCCTTGACAGAAACATTGAAGTTCTTTATCCTGTCGTATTCCGCTTCCAGCTCATTCAGCTCGTGATAATGCGTTGCAAAAAGTGTTTTTGCTTTGCCGTGAGGGTATTCATGTATATACTCTACAATAGCTCTTGCAATAGAGATACCATCGTAGGTGGAAGTTCCTCTTCCCAGCTCATCTATCAAAACAAGACTTCTATTGGTCAAACTGTTCAAAATCGCCGCCGATTCAGTCATTTCAACCATAAAAGTAGACTCCCCTCTGGAGATATTATCACTGGCTCCTACTCTTGTAAAGATTCTGTCTACCAGACCAATAGATGCAGATCTTGCAGGAATGAAGCTACCCATCTGAGCCATAAGACAGATGATAGCGGTCTGACGTAGCAGAGCACTCTTACCGGACATATTAGGTCCCGTAACAATGATGATCTGCTGATTTTTATCGTCTAAGTAGAGATCATTTGCAATGTATGCCTCTCCGGTCGGAAGAAGACGCTCTATGACGGGGTGGCGTCCATCTTTTATTTCAATAACCTGTCCATTATTAACCTCCGGTTTCGCATATTGATAAGCAGTAGAGACATCCGCAAAAGACTGAAGCACATCCACTTCCGATATTCTTACTGCATTATTCTGTATCTCTTTGATATGCTGTGAGAGATTTGATATAAGACGAGTGAAGATCTCTGTTTCCAAGATGGCAATCTTCTCCTCTGCTCCTAAAATCTTCTGTTCATACTCTTTAAGCTCTTGAGTGATATATCTCTCGGCATTCACAAGAGTCTGCTTTCTGATCCAATCTTCCGGTACTCTCTCTTTGTGCGTATTACGCACTTCTATGTAGTAGCCAAAAACATTGTTGAATGCGATCTTCAGGCTTGGAATGCCTGTACGCTCTGCTTCTCTATTTCGGATTTCGATAAGATACTCTTTTCCTCCTCCGGCAATACGGCGTAGCTCATCAAGCTCCGGATGTACTCCCTCGCGTATCACACGACCACCTCTGTTCATAAGAGCCGGGGCTTCCGGATCTATCGTTTGTACAATGGCTTGACGCACTTCGGAAGAGTCTGTCATCATTTCAGCCAAGTGAGTCGTGGTATCACACCCCAAAGATTTTAGGATGGTTCTGATTGGATTGAACTCTCCCACTGCTTCCGCCAGCTGCAACAGCTCACGAGGATTGATCCTCCCAACAGCTATCTTGGAGACCAGTCTCTCCAAGTCTCCAATCTTAGCCATGTGAGTTCTGAGCTTTCCTGTAACTTCACTCTGCTTCATGAAGACTTCTACGGCATTTTGCCTAAACTCAATCTCTTTGACATCAAGAAGAGGAAATATCATCCATCGCTTTAAGAGACGCCCACCCATAGGCGTTAAAGTTCTGTCCAGGACATCCACAAGAGCTACTCCATCTTCACTCATCGGCTTCAAGATTTCAAGATTTCGGAGTGTAAACTTATCCAATCGGACATATCTGTCTTCTTCCATTTTTCTAATGGAAGTAATATGTCCTAATTCAACATGACAAGTGGCATGCAGATAATAAAGAATGGCACCACACGCCATGATCGAAAGCTTGTTTTCCTCTATTCCAAAACCCTTAAGATTCTTTACGCCAAAGACTTCCGAAATCTTGTCTCGTCCATACATCTCAGTATAGATAAAGTCTTCAAGCGGATAGAGATTCAGTTTATCTCCAAACTCCTCCCTGAACATACGCTCCAATCCTCTTTGCAGAAGCACTTCTTTAGGAGCAAAGTTTGCCAACAGTTTGTCGGCATCCTGAGGATATGTCTCAGCTGTTAGAAACTCCCCTGTGGACAGATCCAAGAATGCCAGTCCTATCTTTCCACTTCCGAATACAACAGATGCCAAGAAGTTGTTTTGTTTGGCATGAAGCACCGTGTCATTCATAGTAAGTCCCGGCGTAACAAGCTCTGTAACAGCTCTTCTAACCAACTTTTTGGTGGTCTTGGGATCTTCTATCTGATCACAGATTGCTACCCTTTTCCCAAATCCTACCAATTTAGGCAGATAAGTATCCAACGCATGATGTGGAAAACCGGCAAGTTCTATATGGCTGGCAGAGCCATTAGCACGCTTCGTCAATGTTATGCCGAGCAGAGATGAAACCGTTATGGCGTCTTCACAAAAAGTCTCATAAAAGTCCCCAACCCTAAACAGTAATATAGCATCGGGATGTTCTCTTTTTATCTTATTGTACTGAGACATCATCGGAGTCTCTGCCACTTTTGTTGACATATATAATATCTTTAATCCGTTTACTCTTACAAGAAAGCTTTACCAACCCCATTCCACAGCCATTCCAAACTCCCAAGTACCCGATTGGTTATTCTTCCAAGGTGCGGAAGAAAATGCGGTATATCCTTTTAGCAGCGAGACATTACCTGTTCTAAAGATCAAACCTAACTCCGGACGAAGATTCCAACCATCACGAGACTCACCAAAGCGAGAATAGTGATTCAAAGAAAGGCCCCCATCAAAGAAAAAACCATTCAAGGGAAGCTCTCTTCTATAACTGACTCCCCCTCCTATGGAACGAGAAAAATCAGACTTTTCAGATCCCATTTCACTCCATGCTACTTGAGCCACAGCTCCCCACTCTTTATAAAATGGAACCCTAACCATAGCTCCAAAATGGTTGAATATGTTCTCCGAAAAGAGAGTCCATCCCCTACGAAAAGAGATACCATATCCTTTCAAAGGCTCATCGCGATATGAATAAAGATTATAGGGTTTTCCGGTTAAAACAGACGCTAAAGCATAGGTCAGTTTGGCAGATAATATACCCACTACAGCACCTCCTGCAAGATCGCTAACCCAATGCCTGTTATTAAGGATTCTGGCAGTAGCTGTGAGAGATGCAGATGTGTAGGAGAACGCAGCCAACCAAGGATAACGCTCCCCATACTCTTCCACCAAAAGAGTCGCACAGACAAAAGAGAAAGAGGTATGACCTGATGGAAACGATTTATGGTTGTTTTGATCCGGTCTCATTCTGCCAAATCCTCTTTTTCCTGCATGAGTTATTGCTGTTGAAAGTAAGATAGCACTTCCTTGAAGCAAAAACATCTCTCCGGCACTGTTACTGTACTTCGGCTTTACTCCTCCAAAGTATAAACCCCAAGAAGCTGCTACGGGAATAAGACTTGAATAGTCGTCCACATAGGTCCTGAATGATCCGAAGTGAGTCGATCTCCAATCATAAACCGTCTGATCCAAACTTGGAGTGGAGATAGCAAATATACTCAATGGTAACGCTCTTGTCCATTGGTATTTAGCTTTACTTACGCTATCAGAAGGCACAGCCGTTTCTGCCTTTATTGTGGGAGCAAAGTCTATTGAAACAAACAATATTCCCGACAAAAAGACACATAGAAAGATATTTAGTACTCTTTTGATAGCCATAGCAACAATGTATCGAAGTTAGAAGCTCTGGCGGAGTCCTCCCATACCGCCTCCAAGATCAAAACCACCGCCGGACGATCCCATTCCTGAACGGCGTCTCTTCATCTCCTCTTCCCTTTCCTTATTTTTATCCCTCTTCTCGACCTCCTTAGGTTTATTGCGTACAAGCTCTAATGGTTTTTGCTTATCCAGAGGTATGCTTTTAGGATCAAAGTTCTCTTTGACAGTCCAGTTTTTCAGAAGCTCCATCTTTTTATTCAGATAGAAGACTTCCTCCGGTTGTAAGTTCTTATCATAGTCTCCCGGATCCCATCTTCCATTTCCGTTACGATCAATTATAACACGCAGATAATAATTCCCCGGTTTAAGATCTGAAAAGACTATTTCTCCCAAATTTTTATTGGAATATGCCACACCCAAAATTTTATCACTTTCATTGAGAAGTTCCCCTATCATCGGTGTCTGTCCATATCCGAGTACTTGTACCAAGAGCGAAGAAAACTCAGACTTTACCTTTGTCTCGAAGCTCTTCTTGAGTGGTTCTAACAAAGGACGACCCAAAATATCGTTTACAGAAGCACTATCTGCATAGAGTGTATAGCTTTGCCTGTAGCTTAATGGTGCTTTGAGCAGCCATAGTCTGGAGCGTCCCGGTATCGGCATCAGTGTATCTATCTTTGCATCTACCTCTATCGTATCTTTTTTATAAACAAGCCTCAATGCCTTTCTGAGCATTTCCGTATCAACGGGATATGTCGAAGAGATCAAGATTGAATCCGAAATACCTCCATCTCCTTTTGTCTCCATGCTCAAAGTCCAGGTTGGCTTAGGCTTTTCAATATCTGTGGAGTCCTTAGGAGTATCGGAATCCTCTTTCTTCTCCTTAACCTGCTTCTTAGGAGGTGTGCGAAGAGCTATCGTATCCGATACTACAATAATATTATTCAACGAGTCTATCGAAGGGTAATTCACAATGAATGTATCTCTCGAATAATGGAGAGAGTCTGTAAGCAGATAGGTTGCCTTTTTCGTGTAAAGGTCAGCGTCCGTAAAGATTTTAATCTTCGGATCCATACCGGCACTATCTAATCCTAAAGCTCTAATGGAAGGAATATCCTTTTCCTCTAAAAAAGGCAGATTAAATTCAAGTTCTATCGTAGCGGAGTCTCGTCTTTCTCGTTTAACGATATAGTTTCGCTGTTTGTCCGATTGAAAAAAGCGCAATACTACATCATCAGGAAGGTATCTTGTGTACTCGACAAGATAAGTGGAGTCTACAACAGGTTTTCCCTTGACTGTCTTAAATATAGTATCTTGTCTTACCGCAGGCTCGGAACTTGTAGTAACTCTTTCGGGGAAGAAAGCCACTGCTTCCATAGGAGAATTATAGCGATAGTTGTTATCATTATCCTTAAGAGCAAAAAGACTATAAGATCCGGACTTCATGTTACGAATAACAAATCGCGCCCGATCCGATGTTCTCGACATTCTTAGAAAAGTGGTATCTCTAAATGCTTCCCGTCTGGACTCGGCATGAATTCCGACTACAACATCAGACACAGGCTCAAGATCTCTTGCATTGAGAACCACGCCGGCTATCTCCATTGTATCTATCTCATTACCGGTACTGAATGCGTGGGAAAAATTTTCGAGAGCATTTCTCTCGTTGTTGTCCTCTATCGAGTTCGTAAAGTCGATAGTATAGGTCGTATTGGAAATGAGAGAATCTTCCAATATCACCTCCACACGCTTTCCTATGGCTTGTATCTTAGGATTTTGTTGCTGCGGAGGAGATATAATCACCTTTTTGCTTGCATCTTTTACTGTGATGTACTCGTCAAAATAGAAGACAAACTTCTTCGTATTTACATTGAGTGCTCCCGAAGCCGGTACAGATTTCAGCAATACAGGCGGAGCATCATCATACGGACCTCCTCCCGGGCCGAGTTTACTCGCACAAGAAAGCATTGTTACAGCCGAAAAAATAAAGATCAACACCTTCATTCCACGACTCATGCCGAAGCTATTCAGTCTGTTGTTTTTGCTTTTTTTCATGGTCAGGTCAGCTATTCAAAGATCCTAAAATCGCTTCGTTAAGTTTACCTTCTGCCTCAGCAGCAATAAGGTTATCGGTTTCATACGGATTCAGCAGGATCATTCCCACAACCTTTCCTGTATGATCTATCGCCATCACGGCTTCTCCCTCATCATTTCCGGCATCTCTGCGTTCTGCGTTATACCCTGCCTTGACGTAGGCGCGAGCTATCTCTTTTGCAAAATGCTCTCTCTTCTCCACATAATACTCCACCATGTGATCCTCTACGTAGTAAGCATCTACGAGAGTCATGCCTTCCACTTCAGGAAGTTCGTCATCATCAAATCCAATATCCATTGTTTGTTCCTCTGTGGTATAGATGATATCAAGCTTATCTTGCTCCTTGCTATTTTTATGCTTATCCATAGTAGCTCTATGATTTTTGTTTAGTACTGTACAAAATTAGCAATAAATAGACCTTATAAAAAGAAAAGGAGGCTATCTAACCATAAATTAGAAGCCTCCTCTATGTTGACCCACGAGGATTCGAACCTCGACAGACAGAACCAAAACCTGTAGTGCTACCATTACACCATGGGTCAATACCTTGTTTTTGTGATCCAAAATTACAAAGGAAATTCCGAACCACCAAATAATCAGCAAAAGATTTGCTTCTTAATCGGTACAAGGAGTGAAAAATAAGTACCTTTACCCTTAAAACAAACCAATTCAAAATAAAACAGAAAGTATAATGAGTACCAATAGAGAATGGAGAACGATTAAACAATACGAAGAGATTCTCTTCGATTTTTACAACGGAATTGCACGAATTACCATCAATCGGGAACGATACAGAAATGCTTTCACTCCACAGACAACGGCAGAGATGAGTGATGCTCTCCGTATTTGCAGGGAAGAAGCAGATATTTGTGTTGTTGTGATTACCGGAGCAGGAGATGTTGCTTTCTGTGCCGGAGGAGATCAGAATGTAAAAGGTCGTGGCGGCTACATCGGAAAGGATGGTGTTCCAAGACTAAGCGTATTGGATGTACAAAAACAGATTCGCTCCATTCCGAAACCTGTCATTGCTGCGGTGAATGGATTTGCCATCGGTGGAGGCCATGTTCTTCATGTCGTTTGCGACTTGAGTATAGCTTCGGAAAATGCAAGATTCGGGCAGACCGGACCGAGAGTAGGTAGTTTTGATGCCGGATTTGGATCTTCTTATCTTGCTCGTGTTGTGGGACAAAAGAAAGCCAGAGAGATTTGGTTTTTATGCCGTCAGTACAATGCACAAGAAGCATTGGATATGGGCTTGGTAAATACCGTTGTACCTCTGGAACAGCTCGAAGACGAGTATGTCAAATGGTCCGAAGAGATGATGTCTCTCAGTCCGCTTGCATTGCGAATGATCAAAGCCGGTCTGAATGCAGAGTTGGATGGTCAGGCAGGTATTCAAGAGTTGGCTGGAGATGCTACAATGCTTTATTATCTTACCGATGAGGCACAAGAGGGTAAAACAGCCTTTTTAGAAAAGAGAAAGCCGGACTGGTCTAAGTTTCCAAAACTCCCGTAATCTTTCCATTGTATTATGGAGCTGACCATCCGCAAGGAGAAGCTGATATTCAAACAGCCGGCAAAAACTTCCAGAGGGGTATATCTCACAAAAAGTGTCTTTTACATAGAGAGACACACACCGCAAGGGAAGGAGATTATCGGAGAGTGTGCTCCACTGGAAGATCTTAGCCCCGACTTCTCACAGGAGTATCACAGTAAGCTATCCGATCTATTACATCAAATCGAGAATGATTCCTGGTCTCCCACTCCAAGTTGGAAACAATATCCATCTATTCTGTTTGGTATAGAAACAGCTCTCAGACATATAAAGGCTGGAGGATTGGCGCATACAGACACCCCATTTTCGAGAGGAGAAAAAGGTATTCCCATCAATGGTCTTATATGGATGGGATCTCATGATGAGATGCTAAGGAGAATAGAAGAGAAGCTTCATGATGGCTTTCGATGCCTTAAACTAAAGATCGGAGCTATTGCTTTCGATTCCGAAATAGACCTGCTTCATCGCATTCGTAGCAGGTTTTCAGCCGAAGATCTGGAGATAAGATTGGATGCTAACGGCGCCTTCTCTTTTTCTGAAGCACTCGGAAAATTGGAAACTCTATCCCGATACGAGATCCACTCCATCGAGCAACCCATAGCCGCAGGGGAGCCGGAGAAGATGTCGAAGATTGTCAGAGATACTCCCATTCCTGTTGCTTTGGACGAAGAGCTGATAGGAGTTTACGAAACAGAGGAGAAGCAATCTCTTTTGGAAACCATTCGTCCGCACTACATCATACTTAAACCCACACTCCATGGCTCTTTTTATGGGTGTGACGAATGGATAGAGTTGGCTGAACGAATCGGTATCCTTTGGTGGGCAACATCTGCATTGGAATCCAACATCGGTTTGAATGCCATAGCGCATTGGGTTTCCTCTCACGGCGTGGAACGTCCGCAAGGTTTGGGAACAGGAGAGCTTTTTACCAACAATATCTCTACTCCCATATATAGAAAAGGAGCGGAAATATGGTATCACCGTTCATGATAAACCGGAAAATGAGAGGAACAGACGCAGAGAACATAAAGCCGGACAGAGACACTGCTTCCGCCGACATATCTGTCCTATGCAGAAATTCGGAAGAAGAGAAAAAGCTGAAAGGGGAGCTGGATGCTTTTCTGGACGAATGGTATAGCCCTTCTCCTCTGATAGCTCTTCACACTTCGGGTTCTACCGGTACACCCAAAACAATTCTTGCGGAGAAAGAGAAGATGAGACGAAGCGCACGACTCACGCTGGAAACATTTGCTCTATTTTCCGGTTCTACTGCTTTTTGTGCCATGTCTCTATCTTACATAGCAGCCAAGATGATGGTGGTAAGAGCCATAGAGGGATCTCTCAAACTTATTCTCTCCCCTGCCTCCGCGCATCCGCTTGCAATGGATGCTCTTCCCGATATCGATTTTGCGGCAATGGTACCTCTGCAGGTAGAAAAAAGTATGGAAAACCGTTTGGAGAAAGAGCGACTTTCTAATATCAAAACCCTTATCATAGGAGGTGCAAGCATCTATTCCGAGCTTGAAGAGCAGCTCATGCAACTCCCCAGCAGGATCTATGCCACATACGGAATGACAGAGACATTTTCTCATATAGCTATCCGAAGGATCAATGGTACAGGGCGTTCTCTCTCGTTTACCCCTCTTAAAAATGTCTCTATATCTCTCTCGGCAAATGATGCCATCACGATAAATGTTCCTCATCTTTGCGATACTCCAATAGTCACGAACGATAAAGGCGTACTTTTTCCGGATGGTACTTTTCGGATATTGGGAAGACTCGACAATGTTATCAACAGTGCCGGCATCAAACTTCAACCGGAAGAGCTCGAACAGAAGCTTTCTCCCGTCATACCTGTTCCTTTTCTTCTGACATCCGTTCCGCATCCTCTCTGGGGTGAAGCTCTTGTCATCATACTTGAAGGAGAGATAACACCTGATATTCTAAGCCGTAACATCGCCAAAAGACTTGAAACCAAAGAGAGACCCAAATACTTTCAGCTTGTATCTTCCCTACCCAAAACAGAGAGTGGAAAAGTAGTAAGAAGAGCTTGCGAAGACCTCTCTGCACTTACTCCTTTGAGTTATGAATGACAATATTAAACTATCCGTCGTAGAGATGAACCGCCTGACACAGGAGGAGTTCAAGCAGCAAAAGAAGATTCCCTTGGTTATAGTGCTGGACAATGTAAGAAGCATGAACAATATCGGTTCCGTATTCCGCACTGCCGATGCCTTTTTGGTCGATGCTCTATACCTCTGTGGTATCACAGCCACACCCCCTCATCGGGATATAAGAAAGACGGCACTCGGAGCTGAAGACAGTGTTCTGTGGCACTACTTCGAGTCTACATCGGATGCTGTCGCCCACCTTAAAGAGCAGGGTTACCACCTTCTTGCTCTCGAACAGACTCAAAACAGCATCCCTCTTCAGGAGATAGGCAAAAAACTGAAAGAGTTGAAAGAGCAGCCGCTTGCCCTCGTTATCGGACACGAAGTGAAAGGTGTGGATCAGGAAATAGTAAATATGTGCGATGGAGCCATAGAGATACCTCAGTTCGGAACGAAACACTCTCTCAACGTAAGTGTAGCCGCCGGAATGAGTATCTGGGAAATAGCCAAATATTATATGAATAAGAGCGTATGAAGAAGAGAATAGCGGTAATAGTGGCAGGAGGTTCCGGACAGCGGATGCAGAATACTCTTCCAAAACAGTTTATGGAGGTGAACGGCTCACCTGTCATCTTTCATACCATAAAAGCGTTTCACACTTACGATCCTGCTATTGATATAGTGGTGGTCATACCCGAAGCACATCGAAATACTTTTCTCTCTTTAACCGAAAAATACCGGTTCGATATACCCGTTACTTTGGTCAATGGAGGAGCCACACGCACGGAGAGTGTCATGTCCGGACTTCTATCCATTCCGCAAAAAGAAGATACGATAGTGGCGATACATGATGGTGTAAGACCCAATATATCTCCGAAACTGCTGGACAGGCTTTTCACAACATCAGAACAAAACAGTAATGCCTGCGTCATTCCGGTAGTGGAAAGCACCAATTCCCTTAGACAAATCATTTCCGAAAAGGGAGAAACCCTGCCCGTAGACCGTTCTACCATTGTAGAGGTACAGACTCCACAACTCTTCCGGTCGGATCAAATAAAAAGGGCTTACGATGAAGCCCTCAAAAGCGATCTGCCTTTCACAGACGACGCATCCCTGTTTCAATGGTACTATAAAAAGTCTCCCCTTCTTATGGAAGGAGAGAGCGAGAATATCAAGATAACAAGGCCGATAGATATAGAACTGATTTCAAAACTTCTCTCTCAATCCTAAGAGATATCTGCAACCACGGCTCCCACATAAGAGATAAGGTCTTTGGGCGAAAGTTCCACCTGTACACCGCGTTTTCCGGCACTGATAAGGATGGTATCGCAAAGCAGTACATCCGAGTCGATATAGACTGGAAAAGCCTTTTTGAGACCTATGGGAGAGCAACCTCCGCGTATATATCCTGTAACGGCAAGAAGATCTTTCATGGGAAGAGGCTTTACAGACTTCACACCATGAGCGGAAGCCACTTTCTTCAAATCTATTTCGCTTCCTGCCGAAACCATTGCCACCACAAAACTCCTCTCCGAAGTCTCCAGTACAATAGTCTTATAAATCTTTCCGGGATCTATACCCAGCGTTTCTGCCAGATGAATAGCGGAAAGATTCTCTTCATCTACTTCATACGTATGAAGCGTATAGGAAACTTTTCCGCTATCCAAAAGTCGCGAAACATTGGTCTTACAATCTCTGTTTTTGCTACCCATGCGAGAGTAATAGAAGCACTTATCAGAGACCGAACTCGGCTTTTACCTTATCCACATAGTCCAACTTCTCCCATGTAAACAGCTCTACCTCTTTGGAGATGGTGCCATTGTATCTGGAATGGAAGTGTTTGATTACCTTTTTAGGTGTACGTCCCATGTGTCCATACCTTGCTGTTTCGCTGTATATAGGATGACGAAGCTGAAGACGATTCTCTATTGCATAAGGACGCATATCGAATATCTTCTCTATCTTTTGTGCGATCTCCACATCCGACAGACTTACTTTACTTCTACCATAAGTATTGACATAGATACTTGTAGGACGCGCCACTCCTATGGCGTAAGATACTTGAACAAGCACTTCATCCGCCACACCGGCTGCCACAAGATTCTTAGCAATGTGTCTGCAAGCATAAGCAGCCGAGCGGTCTACCTTGCTCGGATCTTTACCGCTAAATGCTCCACCACCGTGAGAAGCCCTTCCGCCGTAGGTATCCACTATTATCTTTCGTCCGGTAAGACCGGTATCTCCGTGAGGACCGCCTATGACAAACTTACCCGTAGGATTGACATGAAGAATATAGTTATCATCCAACAACTCTTGTACCGACTCTGGGAAAAGTGCCTTTGTACGTGGTATGAGTATGTTTCTGACATCTTCCTCTATCTTCTTCTGCATCTTTAAGTCTGCCTCAAGATGAGCTTCGGGAGTATTCTCTTCCGGTTGTATAAACTCATCGTGCTGTGTACTCACCACTATCGTATGGATACGAACAGGTTTTCTATCCTGACCATACTCTACGGTAACCTGACTTTTGGAGTCCGGTCTGAGGTAAGGCATCAAATGCAGCTCCTCTTTTCTTATATGGGCAAGCTCTTTCAGAAGTGCATGGGAAAACTCAAGAGAGATAGGCATATACATGGCGGTCTCATTGCTTGCATAGCCAAACATCATACCCTGATCCCCTGCTCCCTGATCTTCTGCCTGCTCTCTTACGACGCCTCTGTTAATATCCGAACTCTGTTCATGTATGGCAGAGAGTACGCCGCAAGATTCGCTTTCAAATCTATACTCGCTCTTCGTGTATCCTATATCTGCTATCACTTCGCGCACCACTTCTTGAACATCCACATAAGCATCTGAGCTTACCTCTCCTGCCACTACCACCTGTCCGGTAGTAACGAGTGTCTCACATGCTACCTTGGAAGAAGAATCTTGCGATAAGAAGTGATCCAAAATGGCATCCGATATTTGGTCTGCCACCTTATCGGGATGCCCTTCCGATACAGACTCCGATGTAAATAAATAGTTCATATTATATCTGTTTTTGATGTTGTTATGGTATAAAAAAATAAGTCCGTCTCTGTAAAACATTACACAGGGACAGACCTACAAAATAGAACCTATAAAATCTTACCTTATAAGATAAGCCTATGTTTTAGCATTTTTTTGTAGGTGGTTGCAAGCAATCAAATCTATCCACCGCTCTGTTTTATTGTTCCACAAAGGTAGATATATTCTTTCAATAAAGAAAATTTACCCTTATATATACCCTCTTTTAGGGAGGCGGCTTTTGCCTCTCTTCTTTAGTTTTCCACATTTTCAACACTCTTCATATACATCTGTTGTATTGATAAGATTGAGGTTGAAGAAAAGAAATAAAGAAGATAAAAACATACTCTCATATACTATGATAATAATGCCTGTTGGGATTGTGGAGAACTTTGAAGCATTTTAGTTACCAACAGTTATCAACATTTTATCAACAATCCGATCTCTTTATAAAATGCTATATATCAGTATAGAAAATAGGGTTATTAAGATAGTGTGAATATCTTACATGGCTCTATGTTGAAAACTTTTTGTGTTGAAAACCCCTGTGAAACTTTTTAGAAACTTTTCTCTCTTCTGTTTGGATATATTGTTTACTATTATATACAGGATGATCTATTAGAAATCCAAATTTTAAGCCCAATAGTTTCTCTAAAGTTTTCAACAGCTTTTGAACAGAGTTATCCACAATTTCAGAAGACCATTTTTATATATTCCATACAGGTGTGAACGGCTAAAATCCGGGTCATTTTTTCTCATTCTATTTTGATCGGAGGGATCGTTTTCAGAGGGGTACCGGATTTGTTAAATCAGCCTGTTTTATTAACACAAATTTCGATACCTGTTAAGCAAAAACGGTAAACGAGCATATTGTTTCGGCTTAACGTGTTTAATTTTTCAATGAACACGTTTACCGATTTCATTTAATACGTTTACCGGATTCGATTAAAGTGTTTAGCCAAAATCATCAAAATGCTAACAACCAAACACATACGTGTTTTTACCCTAAAATGCACCCGAAAAGGCAAATTTCTTTATTAGGAAACGTTTACAGAGAAGAGTGTTAAAATTCACACTAATTAACGCGAAAAAGCCCCATGAAATGGACTGAGAAAAATTTTTTCGCGAATTTGAGATTTTTCATATCAAATTGAATATAAGATATTTATAGCGATATACTTCTATTATTCTCTAATTTGACAGGTTGGATTTAGGGTTATAGGAGCAGAAAGTCAAGGGTTCATTTTTATATAAAAATACAGGGGAGAAGAAGTGGATTTTCGGATAAGTGAGTTTCTAAATGGGTCTAAGGAACGTGTTTCAGGTTCGCATGTAATACCGGACATCAAAATGACAAAAGCAGATATAAGGAAAATCTTATAGATCGTACTTACTGAACTTTTCATGAATTTGATCCTTTTTGGGTAGATATAATCTTACTAATTTCTCTTTAAGTACTTCAACCGATTTTAGATTTTGGTTTGGAAAAATAGTTGCTTCGTTGTGGTACGAATATAACTAATATTTTGATACATAAAAAATTAGGAGAGGAAATATTATCTATCAAATGTTTGTTTAAGTCTTGCGGAACGAAGAAAAAACAGATGTTTTATTTGTTTTGGTTATCTCGTCAAGTTCATTTTTTCCCTGTTTGTAAGGATACTGATTGAGCTCTTTTTCTCTTACTACCACGCTATCTGTTTCCACTATATCCAAGTCGAGAGCTATCTCTCCATTACTCTTTTTTTTATCTCTTCCGAATATCGTTTCTATTGTTTTCAGAAGAAGAGAAAGCGCATCAAGGTCTAAAGAGGTCTCTATCTTGTAAACTCCATTGGTGTAGACCTTACCGGTTCCTGATCCGTATCCGGGAGAGAGAAAAAAAGAGGAGGATATAAGATTTGGGAAGTAGGTGTTTCGGATCTCTTTCGTAACTTCTTGCATCTCCTCCGGAGAGCGTGTGGTAGATCCTACGTATATGTAATAGATGTGTGTCATAAAACAATGGTTCTAAGCGTGAAGAAGCAGAGTATGCTTTCTTTTGCTGTACATAAGATTGAGCATTACTCCTCTTATGGCAAGATAGAGCAGCATCGCTATCCAGAGAGTGGAGTTGGGATCTTGGGATGGTTCGATATATATAATCGTAAAATAGATGGAGACCGCTACGAGCATCGATATGAACATATCTTTTGTGAGGGTCAATCCTATGAATACACCGTCCCAAACAAAAGCAGTAAATCCGGCAATGGGAACAATCCAAATCCATACAAGGTAATGATCGGCGTATTCCAGCACTTCCGTTTTGTCCGTGAAGAGTCGGAGTATATGCTCTCCGGATAAGAAGTATATGCCGGAAGCGATAAGGGACAATAATAGTCCATATCCCAGCAGACGGTAGATGAATTTTTGTATCTCCACTCTTCTCTCTGCTCCAAAAAGGTGTCCTATGATAGCCTCTGCGGCATAAGCAAAACCATCTATAAAGTAGGAAAACAGGGATAGAAACTGCAATAGTATGGCATTGGCAGATAGAGCTATTTCACCTTCCGATGCTCCGTAATAAGTAAAATAGGTGTTGGTGATGACCAATAGCAGGGTACGCAGGAAGATAAAGAGATTGGTATGAAAAAATTTTCCTATTCCCTGCTTAAGATCATCTGTTTTCCATGAGAAAGAGACCTTTTTTTCTCTTATGAACAGCCACCAAACACCAAAGAGAAGAAGGATAAGACCCAACCAATGAGCTATGGCTGTTCCGAGGGCTATGCCCGTTATGCCCATATCCATTTGGAATGTAAACAGAGCAGAGAGCAGGATATTGGTAACGTTTGTGAAGATAGCGATAGCCATCGGATACCAGCTGTTCTGCATGCCTATAATCCATCCGTTGAGAGCAAAATTGCATAACACTGCCGGAGCACCCCATATCACTATGAGGAAATAGTCTGTTGTGGTGGCTATCAGTTCGCCGTTGTTTTGGGACTCAAACGTTACGAAATCGAGTAGAAAATCTGCCAGCTGTTTTCCAAAAATAAGAAGCAGAAGTCCTATGAGACCACCTATGAGAAGAGATTGTTGGAGTATTCTTCCCATCTCTCTCTTATCTCCTTTTCCGCAAGCCTGAGCAGTGAGTCCGGTAGTACCCATACGGAGAAAGCCGAAAGTCCAGTACAGCATATTGAAAAGCGTAGCGGCAAGAGCCACGGCACCTATCTCGTGAACGTATTGGAGTCTTCCGGACATGCCGAGATCGAATATCCCCAGCAGCGGTACGGTGATATTGCTGAGGATATTGGGAATGGCAAGTTTCAGTATCCATTTATGAGCGGCTGCGGTAGAGTAGCGAGCTGTCTCCATAACTGAGAAATCTGTAGTCGTTTTTTAGGGCATGGTCATAGATTTTACACCATTCGTCTCCACCTCCTATAAAGGCAGAGATAAGCAGAAGAAGAGTGCTTTGCGGCTGGTGAAAGTTGGTGATCAACCGGTCTATAAGCCTGAACTCAAAGCCGGGAGCTATCATGATTTCGGTGTGTCCTTCTATCTGATCCAAGCCGTTGGCATCCATATATTTCAAGATAGCTTTCAAAGCAGCTTGCACAGTGTGAGAATAGAGCTTTTGATAAGGCTCGAACTGCGCCACGAAAAGAGGTTCGGAACTGTTTTCTATCAGATGAACACCGATGTAATAAAGGCTTTCGAGTGTGCGTGTGGAAGTGGTTCCCACTGCCGTTATACTGCCCAAATGAGCAAGCAGAGTGTTGATGGTAGCTCTCTGTACCACTATCATCTCTCTGTGCATCTCGTGTTGAGAGATCAGTTCATTCTTTACCGGTTTGAATGTTCCTGCTCCGACGTGAAGCGTCACAGGGGTTGTTTTTATCCCTTTCTGCTTTATGGCTTCCAATACATCAGGCGTAAAGTGAAGCCCTGCCGTTGGTGCAGCCACGCTTCCATCCCATTTGGCGTAGACGGTTTGGTAGGTTTCGGAGTCGCACTCTTCTGTCTTTCTGTTGAGATAAGGCGGTATGGGAAGTTCGCCTGCCAGCTCCAGTATCTCGGAAAAAGATACCGGGGCATCCCATGTAAAAGTAACATTCCTGCTGTCCGGAGTGGTGGATGGAGTGTATCTGGCATATACCGTTATCTCTTTTCCTTTATCATCTTTCAGGGTAAGAGAGACGGAGGTGTCCGGTTTCCACTTTTTGGCATTTCCGACCAGGCATATCCATGTTACTTCATGCTGTGTGGAGAGGTTGATCTCATAAGATTCGGGATAGAGCGGTTCAAGGCAGAAAATCTCTATTTGAGCCCCTGTCTCTTTCCGGAAATGGAGCCGAGCATGGATTACTTTCGTGTTGTTGAAAACCAAAAGAGAGTTTTCCGGAAGGAGTTCGGGCAGTTGATAAAAAGATCTGTCCTCTATCTCTCTGTTTTCATTAAACAGAAGCAGTTTGGAACTATCCCTCTCTTTCAAGGGATATTTGGCTATCCTCTCTTCTGGTAAATCGTAGTTGAAAGATTTTATCTCTATTGACTCTATCTGCTGTCGTTGCATACCCTATTATTTGTATTTGTAGGCAAAAATAGTGAACTTTGAAAGAGTGAAAAAATAGAGACGTGAATGAAAATAAAAATAGGAGATACAGTAAGATTTTTAGACAGTGTAGGAGGAGGAGTCGTTAAGGCCTTCTGCTCCGGAAATGTGGTTATGGTAGAGACCGAAGATGGTTTCGACGTTCCCGTTTACGAAAACGAGGTGGTAGTGATAACGCCCGGCAGCACGTTGGTTCCCAAAGCAGAGTTGAAACTTCCGGTTAAAGAGGAGGTTCGGGTGGAGCATAAACCAAAACCTGTTCACCCAAGACCCACTTCAAAAGCAGGAGAAAAACTCAATATTGTACTGGCATATCTGCCCGATGAGATAAACGAACTCGGAAAGTGTGGCTATGAGGCGTATATTGTAAATGAGAGTAACTATGACCTTTATCTTATTTACAGCACAGAGGATAGAGATACGGGAGAGAGAAAAATGCTCTTCAGTGGTAATATTCCATACGATTCGGTGGAGTACATAGAGTCTTTTGCCGTGGAAGATCTTTCGGATAGAAGACGTATTGCATGCCAGATCATTCCTTATAAAAGCGATACCAAATATGGAGCCAAACCCTGTATAGATGCAGTGGTAAAGCTGGAACCGCAAAGATTTTTCAAGCGTCATGCTTTTGCTCCCAATCCTTACTTTGATGAGGGTGCCATTACATTCGTTTTGATGAATGATGATAAGGAGGCTCCTCGATTTGAGATCCGTTCGGAAGATATACAGAGTAAGATGGACGAAAAGATCAGGCAGGATCAGAAGATAAAAGCAAAAGCCAAACCGGTGATAGACCCCAATGCTCCTTTGGTAGTGGATCTGCATCATCATGAACTGCTCGATACCACAGTGGGTATGGAACCGAAGGATATACTGGAGTATCAAAAACGAACCGTGATAGAGACTATGGAAGCCAATCTAAAGTTTCCGGGTAAAAAGATCATCTTTATTCACGGGAAAGGGGATGGCGTACTGAGGAAAGAGGTAGAGAAGATCATGAAGAGCAGGTATGACTTCTGCTCCATGCAGGATGCCTCTTTTCAGGAGTACGGATTCGGTGCCACTCAAATCACCATAAGGAAAGAACAGCGTAAGCAGAGGTAAGATGGCGATAGAGAAAGAGCTGAAATACATCGCAAAAGAGGGATTTGAACCTTTAGCCATAAAGAAACAGGAGATGATTCAGGGCTATCTCTGCTCACATCATCAAGGGTTAAATCTCACTCTTCGCGTTCGTGTGTCAGGAGATAAAGCCTATCTTACCATAAAGGGTATGCCGTTGGAGGAAGATCCCTCTTCCAGAAACGAATACGAATATGAGATCCCGCTAACGGATGCAAAGGAGATGCTTAAAATGTCTCTCTATCCGCCGATACATAAGATAAGATACTGGATACCCTGGGAAGGATACACCTTTGAAGTAGACAGATTTCTGGGAGAGAATGAAGGACTTATCACGGCAGAGGTAGAGCTGTCTCCGGGACAGGATCCTCCCGTAAATCTGCCGGAATGGATATGTGCCGAGGTTACGGGAAAAGGAAGATATTATAACAGTGCTCTCTCTCGTCTTCCGTTCAAACAATGGGACAGTAAAAGAAAGTCCCACTATACAAGCATTCAAGAACAACATAATACTATAAAGGAAAAATGAAGAAAACGATGATCTCAAAAGGTCTGAAAGGATTGATTGCAGCGGTAATATTGCTGGTTTGTTCCGGTGGTTATACTTCTGTCCGAGCCGACGAGGGTATGTGGCTATTACCTCTTATGAGTAAACAGAACTACAATAAGATGGTGAAAAAGGGATTGAAGCTCAGAGCTACCGACATATACAACCCCAATGGAACATCCATAAAGGATGCGATAGTGATATTCGATAGAGGTTGTACAGGCAGTATTGTGTCAGACAAAGGCCTTGTATTTACCAATCATCACTGCGGATACGATCAGATACGTGCGCATTCCACCGTGGATCAAAACTATTTGAGAGATGGTTTTTATGCTAACAGCATGAAGGATGAGCTTCCAAATCTGGGAACCACAGTAACATTTACGGAACGTATAGAAGATGTCACAAAATATGTCGATACTTTTTTCGATAAACACAAGAGCCTATCTCCCAAAGCAACGGAAGCGGAAACACTCAAGCTGATAGGGGAAACATGGTACAAGGAGATCATTGGCGGAGAAATGCCGTTCGGTACACAGGTTTCTCTTCGTCCGTTCTATGAAGGGAACAAACACTATCTCTTTGTACAGAAAGTGTATCACGATATACGTCTTGTCGCGGCTCCGCCTTCTTGTGTAGGTAAATATGGTGAAGATACAGACAATTGGGTTTGGCCGAGACACTCCGGCGACTTCAGCGTTTTCCGTGTTTATACCGACAAGAATGGCAATCCGGCAAAGTACGATCCCGATAATATTCCTTTGAAACCAAGGAGATATCTTCAAGTTGCAAGTAAGCCCGTGGCAAAAGGAGAGTTTGCAATGGTTATAGGATTCCCGGGACGCACCAATCATTTCTACACTACAAGCGAAGTGGTAGAAAGAAGAGACATAGACAATGACATACGCATAAGAATGCGTGAGATAAGACAGAACAATCTCCTTGAAGAGATGCGCAAGGATGAAGCTCTGAATATCATGTATGCTTCCAAGTATGCGTACAGCACCAATGCTTATAAGAATGCCATTGGAAGCAACTGGGCTATAAATAAAATGCAGCTGGAGAAAGTGAAACAGGCACAGACCGACAAGCTTATCCGATATGCCGAAAAGAACAATAAGCCGGAGTACAAAGCCGCGGTGGCAACCATAGAAAGAATGGTCAAGAACAGAGCACATGTCCGCAAGCAGATGTGGTTGATAGACGAAGCGTTGCTGAGAGCTGTGGAGGCTATATCCGTTCCGATCATTCCCAAAGAGGAGATAACCAAGCCGAATGTAGAGAAGGCTCTGAAAGCTTATGACGATTTCTTTAATAAAGATTACAGCAGAATGCTGGACGTCAAAGTTATGAAAGCAATGATCAGAGCTTACATGGTAGAAACAGATGTAAACGATCTTCCGGGTGCTTTGAAAGATGTAAAGAATGTGGAGAAGTATGTGGACGATCTTTGGAACACTACCATCTATCGCAGCAGAGAGAGTTATCGAGAGTTTCTATTCAACTTCTCTCCTGAGGTTTATCTGAAAGATCCTTTGGTGCGTCTTGTTACTTCTGTGCGCAACAGATACAACGGACTGAAAGAAGCACTTGCTCAGGAAGACAAGTCTTTTGCAGAAGCAAGAAAGATATATGTCAAAGGATTGTTGGAAATGGAGGGAGAGCTGAATCTTTGGCCCGATGCCAACTCCACTCTTAGATATACTTTTGGTAAAGTAGAGGGTTACTCTCCGAAGGATAACGTGTTTTACGGACACTCTACAACGATGGAAGGTGTGCTGGAAAAATATGATCCCAATAATCCCGAGTACGCTCTTCTTCCCGATATAAAGGCTCTGGCAGAAAAGCCTGAGAATAGAAAGAAACGTGTGAACTTCTGTGCCACAACACATACTACGGGAGGAAATTCCGGAAGTCCCGTTATAGATGCCTACGGAAGACTTATCGGTCTCAACTTTGATAGAAACTGGGAAGGAGTTGGAGGAGATATACAATATCTGCCCAACTATCAGAGAAGCATCATTTGCGATGTAGACTATGTTCTTTTTATCCTGAATGATTACCTTGGAGCAGACAGACTCATCAAGGAGATGAAGATAAGAAGGTAACGGTACTCGTACACAACCTGCTTTTAACAGACTATTTACGAAAAGACTACATCTTGTCTCCTGGGTGAGTACAAGAGTAGTCTTTTTCTGTTCCGAAACAACAAATACAAGATGCAAAACAAAAAACAATTCTATGACTGGAAGAGAGTCTTGGCTACTCTTCTTCTCCTTTTTACTTTACCTCTCTTCTCTCGGTGCGATAGCACGAAGAAAGAGGATGTAACCCTGACCATTCTGCACACTACCGACCTGCATGGCAATGTTTTTCCGTACAACTTCATTCAGGATGAGCCGATGAAAGGGAGCTACTCCCGTATATCCACTTATGTAGATTCCGTCAGGAAGGCAGACAAGAACATGATTCTTCTTGATGCCGGAGACATCCTGCAAGGTCAGCCGACGGCTTACTACTACAACTTCATGGATACGGTCTCTTCTCATCTTATGGCAGACGTGCTCAACTATCTGAAATACGATGCCGTAACAGTGGGAAATCACGACATAGAGACAGGGCATCCCGTCTATGACAGATTTGAAAAGGATTTGAACATGCCGTTTTTGGCTGCCAATGTTACGGATACATCCACAGGAAATCCTTACTTCCGCCCCTATACCACAATAGAGAAAGATGGCAAAAGGATAGTTATACTCGGTCTTACTACACCATCTGTACCGAACTTCCTTCCCGAGTCTCTGTGGAAAGGTATGCGCTTTGAAGATGTTGTAACAACGGCTCAAACATATATCCGAGAGATAAAAGAAAAGGAGTCTCCGGATATGATAGTTGCACTGCTGCACGCAGGAAGAGGGAAAAAATCCAATCTTGAGGAACCTCTGTTAGAGGATGCAGGCTATGCTCTCGCCACTCTCGTGCCGGAGATAGACCTTGTATGCTGTGGGCACGATCACGCTTCCTATATAGATTCCGTGGCACATCCTCAGCACCAAAAGCATACTTATGTCATCAATCCTGCTGCCGGAGGATCTTTTATCTCACAAACCAAAGTAACGTTTACCCCTAACGGCATTCGGATAGCGCTATCTCTCGTTCCTCTTGATAATACCAAGCCGTCCGAAGAGTTTATAGAAAAGTTCAAGAGTGAATACGATGCCGTGAAGAAGTTTATCTCTTCTCCGGTCGGTTTCACTACCGAACCGATCTCTTCCCGACCGGCATTCTTCGGACCGAGTGCCTTCGTGGATCTCATCCATCGGGTACAGCTCTCTCAGTTTGAAGATGCGGATATCTCTTTCTCTTCACCCCTTACCATGAACACAGAGGTCAGACAGGGAGAGATTTTGATGCGAGATCTTTTCAAGCTGTACAAGTATGAGAACACCACCTACCTTCTTTCTCTTTCGGGAGAAGAGGTCAGATCTGCGCTCGAATACTCCTACGCTTCCTGGATTCGTACCGCCAAGCCGGGAGAAGAGAGCTTTTTGCTCTTCAAGCAGAAAGAGACAGGGCACAAGATGACCAAGCTCCAAGAGCCGTACTACAACTTCGACTCCGCTCACGGCATACGCTACACGGTGGACATTACCAAGCCGGTAGGAGAGCGTGTAACGATACTTTCTCTCGAAGACGGCACACCGTTCAAGATGGATAATCAGTACAAAGTCGTTGTCAACTCCTATCGTGGAAGCGGTGGAGGCGGTATGCTCACAAAGGGTATCTCTTTAAGCAAAGAGCAGCTCAATGGTCGCATCCTGAGAACATCCGAAAAAGATCTTCGCTATCTCCTGATGCAATATTTGCAGACGCACAATCCTTTGACTCCCCGACCCTCTTCCACATGGAAGTTTGTCCCGGAAAATATGGCACGCACTGCGGCTGCAAAAGACAGTCTTTTACTTTTCACTCCGGAATCATAACACACCATGTTTACGTCGAACGAACAAGCGCAACTCATCACCCTTGCCAGAGAGCTTCTTTCTCACAAGGAAATCTCCGGGCATCCCAGTCGAAAATGGATCCTCGATACCATAAAGAAAAGTGTCGAAGAGGGACATCTCGATAGAGACAAGAATGGTATATCGGGGCTTCACAGGCATCTCCGCACTGCTATTTTCGCTCTTGAAGAGATCGGTCTTGGGGCAGACTGTGCCGTTGCCATACTCTTGTATCGTTCGGCACACAAGGGAGGACTTTCGCTTCAAGAGATCTCCAAAAATGTGGGAGAAGAGGTAGCGCACATGATAGCCCTGTTGCTCAAGACATCGGAGCTTTATGCCAGAAACACGGCAATAAACTCCGAGAACTTCCGCAACCTTTTGCTCTCTTTTGCCGAAGACATCAGAGTCATCCTCATTATGCTTGCCGATCGTATGGTACTCCTTCGTCTTGTGAATAAGATACCGGACGACTCTTTTCGCATTGCTCTTGCCATGGAGGTCTCTTTCCTTTATGCTCCTCTTGCACACAGACTCGGCTTGTATGTTATCAAGAGCGAGATGGAGGATCTCTGCTTGAAATATACGGACAGAGAGACTTTCGACTTCATCAAAAAGAAGCTCAACGAAACGAAAAGAGATAGAGACGCCTACATTGCAAGATTTATAGCTCCCATCAAAGAGCGACTGCAAAAAGAGGGACTGCGATTCCAGATAAAAGGGAGAACCAAATCCATATCCTCCATTCGGAATAAGCTCAAAAAGCAACAGATCGAGTTCGAGAACATTTACGATTTGTTTGCCATACGCATTGTGATAGATGCTCCGGTGCAGAGAGAAAAGTCGCTCTGTTGGCAAGCCTACTCGGTTGTAACGGACATGTACAGACCCAATCCGCAGAGGCTCAAAGACTGGATTTCCGCGCCCAAGAGCAACGGCTACGAGAGTCTGCACATAACCGTGATGGGTCCGGAGAACAGATGGGTCGAGGTACAGATCCGTACCGAACGTATGGACGAGATTGCCGAAAAAGGTCTTGCCGCCCACTGGAGGTACAAAGGCATCAAGTCGGAAGACTCTTTGGATGAGTTCATGAAAGGTGTTCGCCAGCTTTTAGAAGATAAAGAGCATCAGAGTGCCGACCTTATCAAAGAGTTTAAGATGGACATCTACGACAAGGAGATCTATGTCTTTACTCCCAAAGGCGAGCTTATCAATCTTCCCAAAGGTGCCACCGTGCTCGACTTTGCCTTTGCCATCCACTCCGGTCTGGGGTTGAGATGTGTCGGAGGTAACGTCAATGGCAAGAATGTTACCATTAAGTATGTACTCAATAACGGAGACAGTGTCCGCATTCTCACATCCGGAACGCAGGAGGCTAAGCCGGACTGGCTCAAGTTTGTACAGACAGCCAAAGCGCGGAGCAAGATCAAGCAGAGTCTTAGAGAGAAGTCGGCAAAGTCCATAGAGTTTACCAAGGAGGAGCTGGCACGTCGATTCAAGAACAGAAAAGTGGAGCTGGACGATGCCGAACTCTTCCGTTTTATCAAAAAGAAAGGCTTCCGCACCGTTACGGACTTCTATCTTGCACTTGCAGAAGGCAGTATAAGCCTCAATCAGGTAGTGGACGAGTACAAGCAGATCATAGATGAAAAGAGCATCCCGGCAGAGAGCCGCACCCAACGCAGTGCGGAAACATTTGTCCGTACCACTCTTCCGGAAGAGATCGCACAGGGTCAGGATGTCCTCGTCATAGACAAAAACCTTACCGGCATAGAGTACCATCTGGCGAAGTGTTGCAAGCCGATCTTCGGGGATAAAGTCTTTGCCTATGTCTCCACCAACGGTATCAAGGTGCATCGTATGGACTGCCCCAACGCTCCCGATCTTTTCCAACGCTTCGGATACCGCATCCTTCAAGCCCAATGGGCAGGGGCAGGAAATGCCGGATACGAGGTTACTCTCCGTGTGGTGGGCAATGACGATATATCCATAGTCTCCAACATCACCGGGAATATATCCAAGATAGAACAGGTAACCCTGCGCAGCTTCAACATAGAGTCGTATGACGGTCTCTTTGTGGGTACGTTTGTGGTCTATCTGAAAGACTATAATGCCCTTACCTCTCTTACAAAAAGGGTCATGGCGGTCAAGGGTGTAAAGTCCGTCGAACGCATATAGCCCTACTCCTAAAGGAGGCAGAAAGAGAAACAACGAGTACGGATCAAAATCTTTACCTCTTGATAATCTTTCGGATACAAAGACATTTCTTTTGTGTAACTTTGCAGGACAAGTATGTTCCGTAAATTATTATAATAGACAAGCATGGCAATAATAGAAAACTTCAACTTCAAAGGGAAGAAGACCTTTGTTCGTGTGGACTTCAATGTACCTCTCGACGAACACTTCAACATTACAGACGACACTCGTATGCGTGCCGCCCTCCCCACTCTGAACAAAATCTTGAACGACGGAGGAAGACTCATCGTGGGCTCCCATCTTGGACGCCCGAAAGGTGTATCCGATGCACTCTCGCTCTCTCATATCGTAGAGCATCTGTCGAAGCTGTTGGGTCGCCCCGTGAAGTTTGTCAAAGACTCTGTCGGTTCGGCGGTAGAGGCAGAAGTGGAAGCACTCAAAGAGGGAGAGATCCTGTTGCTCGAAAACCTTCGCTTCTATGCGGAAGAAGAGGGAAAGCCTCGCGGACTGAAAGAAGATGCTACCGATGAGGAGAAAGCCGCGGCTAAGAAAGAGATCAAGGCGAAGCAAAAAGAGTTTGCAAAGGCTCTTGCCGACCTTGCCGACGTTTATGTCAACGATGCTTTCGGTACTGCTCACAGAGCACATGCCTCTACGGCACTCATGGCAGACCACTTCGATAAAGATCACAAGATGTTCGGCTTCCTCATGGGAAAAGAAGTAGAAGCCGTTCGCAATGTGTTGGATAACATTAAACGCCCGTTCACAGCCATCATGGGAGGCAGCAAGGTATCTTCCAAGATAGGTATCATCGAAAATCTCCTCGATAAAGTGGACAACCTTATCGTATGCGGTGGTATGACCAACACCTTTACCAAAGCAAGAGGAGGCGAGATAGGCAACTCCATAGTAGAGTTGGACAAGCTCGATGTAGCTCTTGCCATTTTGGAAAAAGCCAAAGCAAAGGGTGTGAATCTTCTTTTACCTGTGGACTCTGTCGTGGCAGACGATTTTAGCAACGATGCTAAACATCAGGTCGTAAAGAGCAATGAGATCCCTGCCGGTTGGGAAGGAATGGACATCGGTCCCGAGACAAGAAAAATGTTCGGAAAGGTTATCGAAGAGTCCAAAACCATTCTTTGGAACGGACCTTGCGGTGTCTTCGAGATGGATACCTTTGCAGAAGGATCACGAGAAGTGGCTCTCTCCATCGTGGAAGCTACCAAGAAAGGAGCTTTCTCACTGATAGGCGGAGGAGACTCCGTGGCTTGCGTCAATAAGTTCGACCTTGCAGACCAAGTCTCATACGTATCTACCGGAGGTGGTGCTCTTTTGGAAGCAATCGAAGGAATAGAGCTTCCGGGTATTGCGGCTATCAACAAGTAAATCTCTTTGTACAACGATAAAAAGCCTTTATCCTCATGGATGGAGGCTTTTTTTATTGTTCCATTCACAGAGATACGTTTCTACTGCTTGTTTTCAAGCCCTTGGTAAGCAGCCGGAACACCCCTCCGGCATTGCTTTTGTTCTCTCGAAGATCTCCCGGAACAAGTAGAGAGCACCAACCCACTCCCCTCTTTTTGCGTGCAGCACCGTATGGAAAAAGAATTTCCCTTTTTCGCATCATTCGCCAAACACTTTAATATCTTTCTCTATACCTGTTCATATCTTTCTCCGAACCTGTCCAAATCTGCAAATCAAACCTTGCTTCTCACACATCAACGCTTGATTTCTAAAAACCAAGCCCCGACTTCTCAAAGTCAAACCTTGATTTCCTCACTTCAACCCCCGATTTCCAATCTTAAACCCGATCAGGCAGATTTATAAACGTATATAAGCTGAAAACTCATAACTTTTACAGCCATTCCGAAAGAGGAGAGAGATGATTGTAAATGCTGTGATGTTGATTGCCGGACAGAGCAGACAGATGATAAACTGGAGTTGCTGCCGAGATTTATAAAGGATGGTTTTGTATAATTAGGCACTTTTTTTAACTTTGCCTCCAATAAATATCAGATCTCCGAAAGCATCCGACTCACCTCTTTGAAAGGAGCAGAACCAAGCCGATTACTGACTTTTATCTCCCCGAAATCCGGTGTTTGATGCTTTTGATAAGGTCATGAATCCGGACTATTCTAAATCTCGGCTAAAATGAAACGAACCAAGCTCCTGTTTGCTATCTTGTGCACTCTTTTTTTTATCTCGGCTACGGCTCAATCTTTACGTGTAGAGGGTTTTGTCCTACTCACACCCAAAGAACCGCTTGAATTTGCTTTGGTTGCACTTTATGCGCCGAATGCCTCACAGCCTCTTCGGTTCACTTATACCGATAAAAGAGGCTACTACTCGATGGCAATACCCTCTTCTGATAAATATATTGTGGAGGCACGCTATGTGGGGTACAAAAAAGAGAGGAAAGAGATACAGATAAAACCGGAGTCGCCCCTGTTGCGTCAAGATTTTGAGCTGGGATCTCCTGAGGGAGAAGTGGGAGAAGTGGTCGTGCTGGGAAAGCCTAAGGAGGGAATAGATAAGAAGAGCTACTATTTCAAGCCTAATCAGATAGCTTTGGCACAAAATCTGTTGGATTTGGCTTTAACGCTGCCTCAGGTGAAAGCAAGTGCCCGAACGGGAGAAATTGTCTCTGCTTCCGGTGATGTTGCACCTGTTGTTCTTATCAATGGTCGGCATGCCACTCACGAAGAGCTGCGCTCCATACCTCCCGGTAAGATAATCCGCATAGACTATTTCGACATAGCGCCTGAGAGATACAACACGAGAGGAAGTGTGATAGATGTTGTTACCAAACCTCTTGATGACGGTCATCAAGCCGGAGTAGAAGGGATGACCTCTCCTCTATATACGGATGTCATTGCAAACGGCTATTATAGCTACAATAGAGGGATGCACAGACTTAAACTCTTTCTCAAGGGACTGTACAGGAATACAAGATTGGGAGAGAAGGATGAACAGAGCACGCGGTACGAAGCAGATCAGCCATACTCTTTCCGAACAGATGGTATCTCACACAAACGTCTCGAAAACTATCTGTTCAAAACGGCTTATTCTCTGAACCAACCCAATAAACACTATCTGGAGATTGCTCTCTCTTCTTCTCTGGAGAAAGTGGGCGATAACCGGGAGTATGATGCATACAGCCGCAAAGGAGCGCAGGAGGTGTTGCGTAAAGGATATACCAACAGCTTGGGCAAAGTGTTCACGCCGGTCGTTGATCTCTATTACGACCGGACATTGACGGGAGGACGCAGACTCTTTTCCAATGTCGTATATACCTACAATACGCTCCACTCCGATTATGATCTGAGTGAGCGGAACGAAACGAACCATGCAGACGCTTTGCGTGAACGGATAGAAGGGAGCACTTCCAAGCATTCCGTGATAGGGCAGGTGGAGTATGCTCATCCGTTTAAGAACAGCAGATTGTACATCGGAACTCAAATGATGTACTCCCAAGCCTCTTTTGCCATAAAGGGAACAAGCACGGGAGAGAGCGTGGATCTGCAGCGCCAGTTCCGAGATCAACTCTATTTGACATGGGAGGGCAACAGAAAGCGTTTCTTTTACCGTATTGTCCCTGCCGTCTCGATGCACTATGCTTCTGCGCACAGAGGGCTTGAAGAGGATCGGCTTTGCTTTTACTTCAATCCGAGAGCCTTAGCAGGCTATAATCTGCCTCATGGTCATCGGTTGAGATTGGAGGTTGAAACAGCCAATCTTATCCCGGATTTGGGTAGTACGACCGAAGTAACGCGGCAGGTTCGAGAGGTTTTTTTTGTGAGAAATAACCCTCTTCTCCAAAACAGTTATCTCTCAACGGGGCGTCTCTATTACGATTGGGGTAATGACTATGTGGATCTGTCCGGTCGGCTGGTCTATAATCACACCTCCGGAGATTGGATTACGACATTTTTGAAAGAGAGGATCAATGGTAAGGAGGCTGTTGTTCAACAACGGA
Organism: Porphyromonas sp. COT-108 OH1349; assembly: GCF_000768755.1. Lineage (NCBI taxonomy): Bacteria > Pseudomonadati > Bacteroidota > Bacteroidia > Bacteroidales > Porphyromonadaceae > Porphyromonas > Porphyromonas sp. COT-108 OH1349. The sequence goes on from NZ_JRAH01000038.1 coordinate 34,851, forward strand.
TCAATGCTCTCTACTCCGAATCTTTAGCTTTACGCACATCGGTTTCTATCAAGCCATTGGGCAATGAGCAGCTGCAAATACGTCTATATGCTCAGCCTCGATATCAGCACTATTCTGTTTCCAAAGATCAACAACTCTCTTTCTTCTCCATCCCTTCCGGCATTAGTCTTCTCTATCAAAAAGATCGTTGGGGAGTGCAGGGAGATTTGGATCTGCCTTATAAAAGGCTGTACAGCTACTTTATTTCATCTTCCGGTTTTTATAGCTCGCTGTCCGGCTTCTGGAGAAAAGGTTCATGGAATGTCCGGTTGGCATTGGAAAATCTGTTTGTCCCCGAACTCTCTGTCACTGAAAACCACTCCTTTCTCCGTTTACAAGAGACCACACGCTCCATAAAGAGAGACAACTTTTGGAAAGGAAGTATTGCACTGACTTATTATTTCTCTATCGGTAAGGAGTATAGAGGTGGTAAGTCTCTTGAAAATGAAGATCTTGACAGGGGCGCATTCTAAATAAAATCAGATATAAACAACCTCAAAGCCGCTTTTTAAGCAGGTGTACCGAAGTGAAAGAACACCTCAAAAACGAGCGAAGGATGCGTTAATCCGGTATATATAACATTCTGTAAAAAGGTATCAGAAATATCAACTATCTTTGTTGAAACGAACACTCCGTAATATAAATGATACCAATAACCCTGAATCTAAAGGGAAAACTTTATAATCTGACAAGTGAGCCCATCGTAATGGGTATTATGAACACGACGCCCGACTCTTTCTACTCGGGAAGTCGTACAGCTTTAAGGGAAGAGAGTATTCTTGCCAAAGCGGAACAGATGATTTTAGAAGGGGCTTCTATTCTCGATATCGGAGGCTACTCTACCCGTCCCGGAGCCTCTCCCATATCGGAAGAGGAAGAGTGGAAGCGTGTAGAACCGGCACTGAAAGCTTTGGAAAGGGAGTATCCGACCCTTCCGCTGTCTGTGGATACATTTAGAGCCGGTGTGGCGCGAAGGGCTGTGGAAAAGTATGGAGCAGCCATTATCAATGATGTTTCGGGTGGAACATTGGACGGCAATATGTTCGACACGATGGCAAAACTTCAAGTGCCTTATATCTTGATGCACATGAGAGGAACTCCATCAACGATGTCTTCGCTTGCTCAATACGAAGATGTTACTCTCGATGTTATAAGAGATCTGGAGGCTAAAAGGTATCAGCTTCGCTCTCTCGGTTTTCAAGCTGATATTATAATGGATCCCGGTTTCGGATTCAGCAAGAATATTGCACAAAACTATGAGATGCTTCACAATCTTAGATGGTTTGAGGTGTTTAATGCTCCTTTACTCGTAGGAATATCAAGGAAAAAAATGATATGGGAACTGCTTGAGATCTCTCCGGAAGATGCTCTTAATGGTACTACCATACTTAATACCGCAGCTCTTCTCAATGGTGCGCATATTCTCCGAGTCCATGATGTGAGAGCGGCTAAAGAGGCGGTGAGAATAGTGCAAGCAATAGTTGATCCTACGAATCTAACATCACGACTATAATATATGAGTTGGTTTCAATTTGGCATAAAGGATTTTATTGACATCCTTCTGGTTACGATCCTGATGTATCAAGTACAAAAGTCTCTGCGATCCTCCGGATCTAAGACTCTTTTCTACGGATTGCTGGCATTTTTAGTGATCTCAATGGTTGTCTCTTTCCTTAAGATGCGTCTTCTCGGCTCTATTTTGGATTTTGTCTCAACGGGAGGAGTAGTGCTTGTCGTAATTCTTTTTCAAGATGATATAAAGAGATTTCTGACTCTGCTTGGCTCTCGTGGTCGCTGGTCGCATCTGTTTAAGGTGTTTCTTAAAGGGGCAGATAATAATACGCAAGTTACTGCAGAGATCGCTGCCATTACACTTGCCTGCCTTAATATGAGTAGGAAAAAGAGCGGAGCACTCATCGTAATCAAACAAAAAGATGGTCTTGAGCAATATGAACATACGGGTGAGCGTATAGATGCAGCCGTTAATGCCCGTCTGATCGAAAATATTTTCTTCAAGAACAGTCCCCTGCATGACGGGGCGATGATCATTAGCGGTAAGAGAATTGTATCTGCCGGCTCTATCCTTCCGGTATCTCATTCTTCTGAAATACCCAAGGAGATGGGACTGAGACACCGCTCCGGTCTCGGCATGGCAACGGCTACCGATGCCAAGGTGATTATCATTTCTGAAGAGAGAGGTAAGATATCCATTGCTCACAAAGGAGTGCTCACTCCTAATATTTCTACGGAAGATCTTCAGAAGTTTTTACAGCAGAAATAGGCGCTGTTATCAATAATAGTTTTGAGAGAGTAAAAATATTTTTCTCTTTTTGTTTGGCTATTAAAAAAGATATTGTATCTTTGCATCCCCAAAACGAATGAGAGGCTGTGGTGACAGCGATGTCCGTTCGTTGAAATGAGAGTTAGAAAAATTTTTGAGAAAAATTTTTGAGAAAAGAAAAGTTGTTGTAACTTTGCTCTCCGGACTCCCTTATGTAGGAGAGTCTTTGAACTGAGATCATAGATATATTGGATACAAGATTTTCAACAAGTAGTACAAGGGAAATATCTCTATGTTAAGTAGAGGACATTACCCGTCAACTATTACCTGGGAAATATATTAAGGATACTGAGCATAGGAATAAATAGAAACAAAATGACAAAGAAGAGTTTGATCCTGGCTCAGGA
>NZ_JRAH01000039.1:0-11521 GCF_000768755.1 Porphyromonas sp. COT-108 OH1349
GCCTTTGCAGAGAGTTGCGAAGCCAACAACTACGAATTTCTATCCAACGGAACATTATTCAATTGATTAAAAAGACAAAAACAATGAAAGGTACAGAACATTTCAAGGACGTTATCCAAAACTATTTGGAAACAAGAGCATCATACGATGAACTCTTTGCAGGGAATTTCCGCAAGGAGAACAAGAACATAGACGAGTGCATTACCTACATCTTGACGGAAGTCCAAAGAATGGGGTGTGCAGGTCTGTCTGATGAGGAGGTATATTCCCTTGCCGTGCATTATTACGATGAAGATAACATCAAGGTAGGCACGTCCATCAACTGCCAAGTCGTGGTAAACCATACTATCGAACTCACAGAAGAGGAGAAAGCGGAAGCACGGAAAAAGGCTATCGAGCGATACCAAGCAGAGGAATACCGCAAACTTACCACTAAGAAACCGAAAGCGGAGAAGCAGGCGGAGGAGCAACTCCAACCCTCCTTATTCGAATTTTAATACTAAACAGCGAACGAATATGAAACCAAGAAACAAGTTTGAGAAAGCAGTACTTGCCGAGAGTCAGAACTTACGCCCGATAACCAAGACACAATGTAAGTGGGCATTTAGAGGGTGTATAGACCACTTTGCCTATCGACTTTCCAAAGGTCGTACAACGTGTATGGATTGCGGTCATAGTTGGACAATGGAAAAGTCGAAATACACTTGCACCTGCCCTTATTGTAGGGCAAGGTTGCAGGTCAAGGAAACCTTTGAACGCAAGATAAGACAGAAGCAATACTTTACGATACTTACCACTTGTGGGGAGTACCAAGTACTAAGAATGTTTCTTCTTTCTGTGGAAATGGAGAAAGGTTGCAAGGCATCATCATACATCTTTGAAATCGGTCAGTATTGGTGGAACGCACAAGGACGAAAGACGATTATTGCCGTTCAGAGAGTATTGGGCAGATACATCGACACCTTTTCTTATTGCTCGCCTATGGCAATCCGCAACGACAACGAAGCCTACCGCCATATATCATACTCCCCGATATATCCGAAGTTCAAGGTAACGGAAGCACTCCACAGAAATGGTTTTAGAGACGATTTTCACGACATCGAACCAACCGTTCTCATTCCTGCCCTGTTGTCCGACAGCCGTGGGGAAACATTGATGAAAGCAGGCAGAACCGAACATCTGAAATACTTTCTTAACAATTCACGGACATTTGATGCTTGTTGGCAGTCCTATAAAGTCGCCACTCGCAACGGCTATAATATAGAGGACATTTCGATATGGTGCGACTACGTGGATATGCTCCGAAGATTGGGCAAGGACATACACAGCCCGAAGTATGTTTGCCCTACTGACCTGCATAGGGAACACGACCTAAGACAAAATGAACTTCGCAGGCAACGAGAAAAGGAAGAAAAGGAGAAGAGATGCAAAAAAGCAATAGAGGACGAGAAGCGTTTCCACGAACTCAAATCCAAGTTCTTCGGTATCTCATTCACGGACGGCACAATCCGAGTCCACGTTTTGGAGAGCGTGCGGGAATTTTTGGATGAGGGAGTGGCAATGCACCATTGCGTATTCGACAATGCCTACTATCTCAAAGAGAACTCGCTTATCCTTTCGGCTACCATTGAGGGCAGACGGATAGAAACGATTGAGGTCAATTTGGATACGTTCAAAGTGGTGCAAAGTCGTGGACTATGCAATCAAAATACGGAATACCACGACCAAATTATCAATCTTGTCAATGCCAACCGCAAACTGATAAGGCAGAGAATGAGAGCGACAGCATAAGNACTATGCAATCAAAATACGGAATACCACGACCAAATTATCAATCTTGTCAATGCCAACCGCAAACTGATAAGGCAGAGAATGAGAGCGACAGCATAAGCAACAATCACCCAAACATCACAGAATATGAAAGCAGAAATAGAAAGCATCGTATGCAATTGGGCGGACGAGATGCCCCATATTCTTATAAGGGTAATCAATGCCATTACTCTCTCCGCCAACGAGGAGGGACTAAGAGTAGCCATCAAGAAGATTGCCGAAGAAACAGAACTTGATAAGTTCTTTGCATACGGCTATGGCGCACACCATTTTGGGCTTACCCACCGCAAACTATCGAATGGCAAGCCAATGGAACACAGATTATTAAAGGTCGAGTTCTGAGTATATGAATAAGAAAGTTTATAGAGTACGNCAATGGAACACAGATTATTAAAGGTCGAGTTCTGAGTATATGAATAAGAAAGTTTATAGAGTACGAACGCAGTACAGTTTCGAGGGAGTGTTTGAAGTGGTTGCCGAAAGCAGGGAGGACGCACGGCAAAAGGTCATTCAGAATTGCGGATTGGTAATGGGAGGGAATATTCACAGCACCCTGCCCGATGAGGAAATCAATTGGGCTTTCTCCACTCACCCCGATGTAAGGACGGGACGGATAACTGTTCAAGAAAAACTGACGGAGTAAAGCGGTCGGCAGATTTGCCGACCGCTCCTTTCTTTCGTGAGCTTCGGGCGGATAAAGAAAGGAGCAAAGAAACCCCAATGAAAAATACCTCGTTACTTTTGACAGTGAGTTGAGACGGCTCAAAAGTAACAAAAAGCCATTGTTTATACGTAATAGTCAAAACTTAATCTGATATTAATATTTTGCGTCAAAATAGGGATAATTCAATCAAAAATAATGTTGATAATCAATTGCTTGCATTTTGATGCGGTAGCCTTGTTTATCTGAGTACTTTTATCCTTAATTTCAGAATGGTTTATGTCTTTCTATTGTTAGGTATAATTGAGCCTCATGATGCTTCTTGTCTTGTTTTCAACAATATTCTGTTCCTCTATCCGTAGGTATCCGCATGAGCTTTAGGTCGTGCGGATCAAAGGAAGAGATAACTTTATCATTAAGCACATCAGCTCTCAACAGGCTTTCTTCGCTATGCTCAAATCACAGGGAAAATACTCTATCGACCCTCCAGGACGAACAGACCTCTCAAAGAGAACTACGATTCCATCATCCCCAGAAGATAATAGGTGTATGTTGTCAAACAAAAGTGCACTGCAACAAATTTAGTTAAATGTCGCTTTCTTGATTTAATTTGTTTGCTTGATATCGTTGCTTTAGTGAGTCTCTTTTCAGCTGTTTCCTTATTTTGAGGATCTGGTCCTGCCTCCCGAGGTATATATCTATCGGCCTTAGACTGCCTAGCGACTCATGATAGCGTTACTCATGGTAGTATTCACCCCATTCACCGATAGCTTCTTCGAGTTCTGAGGGAGCGAAGTACTACTGCAGTTTGATAACTCGCCTCATAGATCGGAGGTAGCGTTCGATCTTCCCCTGCGTTTGTGGATGCAAGGGCTTACCATGAATATGCTTCATGTTGAACTTCGTGCTAAGATGCTCTTTCAGAGCATTAGCAATATAACAAGGTCCGTTGTCTGAGAGCAATTTAGGAGCATTCTTATGGGTCAACCCTGCTTTGAGCATAGCTTGATCAATTGATCGTTCGACATCCTGTTGTAGGAAGCTCGGAGCTTGTTCGGTTGGTTTAGTTGCCATGTCGACACAGTTAATTACATGCTAAAGATATTAATAATCAGAGATATATATAAAGTTTCTAGCCGAAAAGAGGCAAAATGACGTGCAACGGTCTCCTTTTGCTCTGAGCTGAAGATGCGCTTCGTGTTACGACGAATATCCTTGAGTAGTGACTCTGAGCTAGTAGATTTAGCCCGTTTACCCTTCTTTGTCTCTGTTGCCATAATCTCTGTTTTTTGTTCTCTAAAGCTACACGCAATTCACCAACTAATTCGGATCCCTAGTAGCGCACTTTTATTTGACAACATACGCATATTAAATATGATTGATTTAGAAATATAATATCGCAACTAATTCATTAAAAGGGAGATATATTTTTTTATCATTAAATTTTGCTTATATCAAAATATTGGTGTTATATTTGTAGTGCGAATCATGAATCGTAAAATATGTAAGACGTATAAACTTAAAAAAAAGCATTATGACTAAAAAGACTTTTAGCCTCAAAAAATTTGCGGCGGTGGCACTTTCGAGTATGCTGCTCATGGGAATCACATCATGTTCTAAAGAGGAACCCTTGTCACCTCCCTCTGCGGACAAGGTTGAGTCATCTTACGAAGTTCTCTCTAACAACGAAACACTTCGAAATGCGACGGAAACAAATACCGCAATCAATGAGGTCGCTTTGGATTATTGCAACAATGCCAAAACAATCTTATATGCGACTGCCGCCTTTGATCCCCCTTTGAGTAGTGCCACTTACGAAAATTTAATGGATAACTCTTCAAACCTCAAAGACAATCCAATGAGTTTAAGGTTGAAGTATTTGGACATCATTGACGAGTCGACTGGACGACCTGTTGATTTTTACAATCTACCTCAAGAACAAAAAGAAGTTTTTGTTGACTTGCTTCTAACAGAAGAGGCAAAGTCTATATCTTCTAAGATTGAAGCTGTTCCAACCTTAAAGGATATTTTGAAGAAGGAAAATAACGCCACATTAAGAGTAATCGAAAGAAGAGGATTGACAAAACTACAAATAGGGGTAAACCGATCAACCCTTAGAAGTGTGGAAGACATAGTAGAGGTTCAAGAAAGTGCAGATTTCTTTCGAGAGTTATCAGAGGAAATTGAGCAGGAGTTATCCCCTAATACTCCTCAAATGTTTGGAAGTGTCTCTTTTAATTATCCGACCATTCCTGTGCAACGAGTAAAAGAGGCATGGAGACGCTCTGCTCGAAGAGGGGACTTCGCTTTGGCAATACCTGATCACGGGCACCCATGGACTTTCATAAATGTTGGTAAAAATGTAAAATTTAAAATTGGACATGCTGGTATTATTAACACAAATGTAACATACTCAACCAACCCTTATGCTGCTAATGCAACGATAGAATCCTATAAAGAAGGAGGTGTCCAAGATTTAAGAGTTGCGGACTGGGATACCCCTCATTATGTTATGGGTATTCAGAAGGTCAAGTGGGTTTGGAAGTGGAGAGGCTTCCGAAGTGGATTATATCGAGTTACTACTCCAGTCTCAAACCCAGGAGCTTTGGCGGATTGGGCTGCAAAGTATCGAGGGCATGGGTACGTAAAGGGGTATGAATTTGCGACAGCGAAATGGGCTGCTCCAAAAAGATTTACTTGTACAACTTTGGTATGGTGGTGTGCGAAAAAAGCTTACGGCATCAATGTCTCGAGTTGGTACTCACCATTAGTTACTCCGAGTGGTTTATATACAGATGATTGCACATATGTTAGACACAATGTTTTATAAGTTTTTCATTAAGTTATCAGGCATCTTAGGATGCCTGATAACCAGCGTTATGTTCTTATGCTCATGTTCTTCCAAAATCTCTGAGCAGGATTATTATTTATCCCAACAAAGGGATAATAATTTAACAGGCATTTGGATATATATAGATCCAGAGACAAACAAGGAAACGGAGAACTTGGATGAGTATAAAGGAACTACAGGAGAGTTAATACACTTAAATTTTGCGGAAAATTCACGCATCCGTAAAGAGTATTATTACACAAAGGGTGGCATTATATATATATTAACCCTTGGAGATAAAAAAGGCAAAGTCTCTGAAAGAACTAGAAAACTCGAATATAAATTCTCTGAGGACAAGCAGTTTTTGTATTTAAAAGAGCCAAATTCTTCAAATACAAATACCATGATATGGAAAAGAAAAAAATAAACTAAGATTGAGATGTTATGAAATCTGTTTTCATTTGCCTCGTGACTCTTTTTTTAGGTTTTTGCCCCCATAATTATGGGGGCAAAAATCCACCAACAAAGACTCTCCTATTTTTATTACAGTAAAGCCTCAATCATTTTTTGTTGGAGCAAACATTGGAGCGGAAATGGCCATATCAAACAGAATCTCTGCTGGAGGAGAATTGACTGGGCACTTTTGGTTTGTTCCCTCAAATTTGGCGATAGCTCCAATATTCAAATATTACTTTAAAGGGAAAATCGGAAAAGGATTCTATGCACGGGGGAAACTTGTTGGTGGATATTATTTCAAGGAAACTCCAATAGACAGTCATCCCTACTATGCCGGAGCGGGGATTGGTGTCGGGGGGATAACCTCTCTCTGTAAAACCAATAAAATCGCCCTATTCGTAGATTTGGGATTAAAGTTTGTAGTTCCTTTCGGAAACAGACATGGCAGTAAGATTTCTGACACATCATGGGGCATGGCCTACTACTCCCTTTTGAGTCCTGCTTCAATACCTGAAATCGCAATTGGGATAGCTTTTCGACTGTAGGTATAATAGATAACACCAAAATTTCTGAAGTTTTTATATCATGTTGTGATATTTTTATTCTTCTATCATTATTATGATGGTCTCTCAACTCATCACAAATATCATGAGTTGGGGGACTATCATGTTCGGAGGGCTTAAAATAACTATATTGTATAGAAACTATGAAATAGCTTTTGTGTAGATGTTTAATAACAAACTAAGTATATATGGCAAGAAGAACCCAAAGGGAATTGGATCAAGATATTCTTCGGAGTATCTCAAGTATTGTTTTGGAACAAGGAGTCTCTGGCGTAAATTTTAAGGAGGTTTCTAAGAGAGCAAGAACTGAAATGAGTGTTTTAGCTCGTCGCTTCAAAGATGAGTCCGGTATGATACGTTACTATACTCAGCAATTTGATTACTTCATAAACGATGCTTTGGCTGTTCCGTCAGAGACATCCTGTTTTTCTAATTCTCTGGAGTATTTCAGATTATTGGCGACACAGTTTGAGAAAGCTTTACATCATAACAAAGAGATGCAGGAGATTATGAAATGGGAACTCTTGGTAAACTCAAAAACAACTCGCCAAAGTGCAAGAAAGAGGGAAGTAACGTTATCCCAACTATTGGATTCGATTACAGCACCTATTTCTGAAGAAAAGGTGAATCCTAATGCTCTACTAGCGGTTTTGGTTGCAGGACTTTATTATCTGACATTAAGAGAAGAAAGATCAACATTTTGTGGACTCGAATTCCATACCAAGAAAGGCCGGAATCTCTTGGTTGATACGCTCGTTACAGTAATTGAAGCGTTCTTAAAGGAGTAGATTCACAAAAAACGACTTTGTGTGAATAATAGCTCTATTGCAGTCGTCGGTTGATGTTGGAGAGTCTGTAGAGGATTTTCCCTGCAATATGGGTGTAGGGAATAGTCCCTTACCTTGATAGTCTTGCAAGGTATGAGATTAAATCTCCTCCAAATAGCAAACGATGCGCTTGGGCAATTTCCAGAATACATTTGCAGACTTCTTGAACGCCCGAGATGAGTTACTTCATCTCGGGCGTTTCTGTGTTTACGATTCCATATTCACCCTATTCATTTCATTCGGTTTCTCCTTTTCCTCGTCTTTTGGGCTTTTGAATTCAAACGAGAGCCTTGCTGTCTGTTCGAAATTATCCTCCACATACACGTCTATCGTCTGCTGGTCGGTGGAAGCGGATGTGTAGTAGAGCCTGAACTCCTCCTTGTTGAGCGGATAACGGTCATTGGGCTTGAAGACCGTACCATCGTCCATCTTCAACTGTCCCTTTCCATCGGGCTGAAAGTACCTTATGGTGTAGCGGGTGTCGGCAAAGTTGCCCTCCCTTTTCAATGTACAGCGTATCTCCGCCGTCTGTCCCTTGACGATGTGCTTCTGAACGGGCATCGTCTCGACAGTGAACGGGTACGCCTGCTGAATATCCAACTCATTATCACAAGCAGATAAACAAAATCCTGCAAGAGCAAGCACTCCTATTACCAAAATCGTATTCAATATTTTCTTTTTCATTGTTCCTTACATTTTATTGTTATACACTCACTCCTGCCTTTGATAGAGCAGGTAATCATTCAAATCTTTGTGGTCGGCATACAGAGAGGAACGGTCAATAACCTTCTCTCCGAAATCTGCCCTCAGCCTTTCCAATGTTCTTCGTCCCGCATTATCATTATCGAGGTAGCATTCTATCCTGTGATAACCGCCCAGTACTTTCAGTGCCTTCTCCATGTTGGAAACGGAATTAAGGACAAGCCAGTCCGAAGCGATTATGCCGAGTTGCATGGCGGAGAGGTAATCCATAAAACCCTCAAAGACGGCACACACGTTCGAGCCGTTACGCTTCAGTGAAATGTCTTTGGGCGGTATGCAACCCTTGAAAAAGCAATTACGCAATTCCATTCCTCCTGCCTCGTTACGAAAGCCGATGGCATAGTACCGCTTGCCCCGTACACGATACCTCACCTCCTCGCAGTTGGGGATGGCAACGTGGGCATCGATACCCCGTTCTTCCAGATAGCCCAACAGTCTGCCATTCAATAAGGGACGCCTCTCAATATCCTCAAAGGAGGGATCTCTTTCTTTTTCCCTTAGCGATTGCTCCATAACGGGAAGCGGACAAGCTCCGTTCCGTGCGATGAATGCCGCCCGTAGGAGAAAATCACTGCTTCCGATAAACTCTCCTGCCAAGTCGAAGATGTCGCCACCTTTGCCCGTCCCGAAATCGAACCAAACATTCTTGGCGATATCGACCTTGAAAGAGGGTGTCCGTTCCGTGCGGTACGGAGCGGAATACCATAAAGCGTTTCCTTTCTGTTTGGTCGGATGAATACCCATTGCGTTCAGGAAGTCCGCAATGGGTATCTCTCTCATCTGTCGCATGTCCATCAGTCCAGCATGATTTTCAGTCCGACACCGTACTGGGCATGAAAACGCCCCGTAGAGCCTCCCCACAGGCAACGCTCCCTGCCATAGAGCAACAGTACAAGGCGGTCACTCAGATAGGTCTCCGCCTGTAGGGTGATTGCTCCACCATAGATAAAGCCATCTTTGTTATGGAGCGTAGAGCCATCGAATAGCAGCTTCTTCCCTCCATTGACCGTCTCATATCCCGCCAAGGCGGAAACGCCTGCGGAGAGGAAAAAGGTCTTGCTCCCGTCGGAAAGCACACCAAAGAAGAAGCCTCCCTCGCCTGTGAACTGCTCCATAGGGATACGGCTATCTCGATAAGGGTGGTATCTGCGGAGATACTCCACCCCGAGCACCCATTGATGTCCGCCTTTGGTATAGGTGGCAAGCGAAGCCCCGAACGTATAGCCTGTGTTGTTGCTGGCAGGCTTGGTATAAAAGCCGTCCGCCATGCCTGTGGTCAGGCGTATGCCCTTCATCTTGGGCAGACATCGTTGGGCGTGTGCCTGCCCTGCAAGGAGGGCAAGCATCACGACAAACAGGAAAAATGCGAGCTTTCTCATATCACTTCACTTTGAGTTCGTCAATCTCCCTTGCACGCACAAGGTCTTCGTTCTCCACAACGAAAGACTGGTGTCTTCCGCCGTTCTTCTCGTGCATCTCCACAATGAGCTGCTTATCGTCGGGGATGGTGAACTTTTGAAGCGTGAATACCGTGCGACCGCTCTTCTGCCCCGCCACGCAAGTAACATAGTTGTAGGCACGCAGCGGAAGCAGTACCTGCTCCTGCATGGCGGTCTGCTTGGCTACGTTCTTGTCCACAATTTTGAACGTGATGAAGTCGATGTCGAACGGCACGTTGGACTTGTTGCGCAGTTCCGTATGGAAGTACAGCAGTCCGTTGTGCGAGTACAACCCTTTGAGCAGGTACTGAATACCGAAGGACTTGCTGCCGATGTGCTTCACAGTCCGCCTGTCCTCCTTGTGAATGGACTTCATGATAAGCCTTACCAGCATCGGACTCTCGCTGCCGAGTTCCTTGAGATAAACCTCCATTGCGTTGTTCGGTCGGTTTACGCTCGCCCCGTCGTGGATAGAGTCCGCCATTTCCACATTGAGTAACAGTGGCTCGTTGGCATACTTGACATTGAAGGTGTAGAATGCTCCGTCTTCGGTGATGACACTCATGTTCGTCTCCTCGTGGAAGTTCTTGACCGTCGCTTTCACACGGATGACGTTTTCCGCTCCGTCCGCCTTCCCCGCAATGAGATTGGGCGAACCCAAATCGACATAGCGCACGGCAGATGGGAAGATGATGTGCACCGTCTTGTCATAGGTGATTTCCAATCCGTGGGGCGGTATCATCCGCTCAAAGGCAATCTTTCGGGTCAGACCCTGATAGAGGTCTCCCGTTGAGGTTGTCTCCTGTGCGTTGGCACAGACTGCGCCCAGCATCAGGGCGATGGCTAAAACTGTTCTTTTCATTTTTACATTGGATTAAAGTGGTGAATAATAACTGTGAATTACTTGTTTTCAGGTTGGTAGAGCAATACCTTGTATCCGGCTTTGAGATGCACCTTGACGGTGCGCATTTTCTTGGCGAAATACTGCGAGGTTCCCTGTATCAGCCCCTTGCCCAAGTCGGCGGCAAGCTGTGCACCTGCATCGGTGGAGATGTTCATGCTGCTGCCCACGGATGTCCCCATGTTAGCGGCAATCTCCTTGGCGGCACTGCGCTCCATCGAGCCGGGAATGAATATCCCTTCCTGCCCGTCCATATCGTACACTGTCAGCTCTACGGGAATGATATTGCCCTGATATTCCAGTGAAGAAATGACAACGGCAAGCCGTTCGCCCTGTACCTTTGTCGTTCCCACGACAAGGGTATTGCGTGGTATTTCCCTGCCGGAGACCTGCATCGGTTCCAAGAGACGGAAACGCACCGTCTGACCATCCATAACCGTCTGGTTGTTATGCACACAGGCTGATATGGTGTTTCTATCCGTCTGTGAGGCTGTCCCGATAGCAGTTTGAAATAGGAAATTTCTCTCCTTGACATATTCGGAGCGGAAAGTCGAGTCGCTCATCGGCTGCGCCAGAGCCGACACCACTTGTTCGCTCACAGGGGCAACGGGAAAAGCTACCGCCTTCCCGTTTCGGGTGGTTGCGACCGCTTTCCTTTCGGAAGCCGTCTCCCCATCCGACACCAACGCCATATTGGAAGATGGTTGTCCAGCACCCGACGGCATATACTTTGCCGCCAACTGATAGGACTTTTCGAGCAATGCCATCTGGTCGTTTACGGTTATGGCAGGCGACTGCTGTTCGCTATTCATACGGTTTTCCAACTCTGCCAATCGAGCACGCAGCTCCTCCTTTTCGAGGTCTTCCCTCGGTGCTTCATAGAAACTGCCGAGCGTGCGGTTGATGTCCTGATAGGCGGATGCCGAAGCGTGAAAGCCATCTTGCGGGGCAGAATGTCGGGACGTGTATCCCTCACTCTCATTCGAGGGGTCAGACTCCCAAGCGGACGCTTCGCCCGCTCCCTGTGAAGTCTCTCCTGCTGTCATTTCCCCGAACATGGAACTAAGGCTTTGCATGGCACGACTTCGTTCCTGCTCCTTCTGTTCCATCATCTCCTTCTCATAGGCTTTCTTCTTATCACCAATCAGTTCGGCTGCCATCGGGTCGGGCACTTCCGTGTTGAAGCCCTTGGTCTGTTTCTCCTCTTCTTTCTCCGACGGAGCGAAAATGAGCCACATGGAGCCTGCAAAAA
>NZ_JRAH01000004.1:0-522 GCF_000768755.1 Porphyromonas sp. COT-108 OH1349
GTGATCTTCCACCAACTTGCGCTTGATTTCGGAATAGGGATTCCATTCGCCCGGCTTGTAGGTGCCTAGATCACTGAATACAAATTGCGTTCCTTTCTGCTCCTCAAACTTGTGGTAATACTCCGCAATCTTGGCCGCACAGTGGGAGGCTTTGTTGTCCACATGATCTCCGTACTTGTTAGGATCAATAAGTCTCAAATCTAAGCTCATCTTTCGAGCCATATCCGTTGCGATAAGCATCTTGGCTTTCTCCTCTCTATCGGAGAGTTTCTCTCGTCCCAATAATTCCGCATTACCTGTCTTGGCAAACTCCACCAACTTGGCTATGAATTCCTCCTGTTCGGGTGTAGGCGGTATGTTGTGCATAATCTCATTCTTTTCGGGGCGGTCTATGCCGATCTCCTTTGCCGTTCGATAATCGGTGATTTGAGCGTAGAACGCCGCCAACTCAGGCACTTTGATAAAATAGCGGAAACGCTCCTTCTGCACGATTTCATTGGTAACAGAGAACTCATAGTCCAC
>NZ_JRAH01000040.1:0-861 GCF_000768755.1 Porphyromonas sp. COT-108 OH1349
ATTACCCATGAAAAAGAGAGTCGAGATATGGAAGCCCTTTCTGATAAGTTGAGCAAAATAGAACAATTCAACGGTATCACCATATAATGAGGAGAACGGACTATGAAAAGAGAAATCATAAGCATTGGAGAGAACGGGAAAGTCCATATTCCAACACCTCCCATTTGGATGTCGGCTTGTGAAATAGCTGATTTGTTCAGTGTATTCTCCGGCAAGGTAAATGGTCATATCAAGTCCATCTTCAAAGAGGGCTTACTCAGAGAAAATGAAGTGATGCAAACCTTATCTTTCAAGGGAGGAGCAGTGGATTTGTACAATATAGAGATGATAACGATGCTATCATTTCGCATTTCTTCTCCACAAGCCAAGAGTTNGTGGATTTGTACAATATAGAGATGATAACGATGCTATCATTTCGCATTTCTTCTCCACAAGCCAAGAGTTTCCGTAAATGGACAATCAGAAGACTGACCGAAAGGAAGAAATCTATTCCTCCCCTACTTGTGTGCTATAACAAAGACAGATGGTACAATTAAAACTAAATATAGCAAACCTATCACCTTCAGATAATACCAACTGCCATCTCATCCATTTTTTCAAATACTTGAAAAGAAGCATAAAAAAACATCACTCAAAAGATACTGAATAATCTTGCATTCGTTCAGTATCTTTTCTCATATTACTTAGTGTCTTTTTGTAACAATTCGAGTACATTTGAACTCTCATCTATAGTAATATCTTCCGTAAGTGAAATAACCCTCCAACTTCGGAAGAGATAACAAAGGAGGAAACATTATCGAATTATGGCAACAAAACTCACTCCAAAAGAAAATGCTGCGAATATGCAAAACCCAAACAAAG
>NZ_JRAH01000041.1:0-390 GCF_000768755.1 Porphyromonas sp. COT-108 OH1349
CGTTGTCCTGCACCCATAACTCCCTCACCTCGCTGGATGTGAGCAAGAACACGGCTTTGACAATATTCTACTGCTCGATTAACCCGAATCTAAGCTCCTTGAAGATCTCGAGCAGCATAAATGATAGGTTGTGGGTCAACGACTGCAAGCTGAGCGCGAAGACACTGAACGAGATATTCACCACGCTTCCCGATGTAAAAGGGCTGACCGAAGGCGAGAAGAAGATCGGGATCGCAAACAATCCGGGCACGGCAGCGTGCAACAAGAAGATCGCAACAGACAAAGGCTGGAAATTGGATGTCGAAGATACTCCGCCTGCCGGCAACAGCATGACGATGACGACAGAGAAAAAGGTAGGCGAAAAGATAGAGTTGCGCATGAATGCCGAAC
>NZ_JRAH01000042.1:0-45136 GCF_000768755.1 Porphyromonas sp. COT-108 OH1349
CAGTAATTACCAATCCACAAAACAGTAATTACCAATCCACAAAACAGTAATTACCAATCCACAAAACAGTAATTACCAATCTACGAAACAGTAATTACCAATCTACGAAACAGTAATTACCAATCTACGAAACAGTAATTACCAATCTACGAAATGATAATTATCAACCTCAAAAACGATAATTACAAATCCGAAAAATGATAAGGACTAATTTTCAAAAAGAGCCTGAGAGTAGCTATTTACTCTCAGGCTCTGTGTATTGGTACGTTATCGACTAACGTTGCCCTATTCGATCAGGCATCTATATTCGCATAGTCCGCATTCGCCGTAATAAAGTCGCGACGAGGAGCAACATCTTCTCCCATCAACATGGAAAACACAACGTCCGCCTCAACCGCATTGTCTATCGTGATCTGCTTGAGAAGACGGTTGTCCGGGTCCATCGTTGTCTCCCAGAGCTGCTCGGCATCCATCTCTCCAAGACCTTTGTAACGCTGTGTAACGACTTTCGACTCGTTTCCTTCCGCATACTTCTGAATGAACTCCATCCGTTGGCGATCGTCCCAGCAGTACTCCACGACATCTCCCATCTTGCACTGATAAAGCGGTGGTGTGGCAAGGTAAATGCAACCACGCTCCACAAGGACACGCATGTGGCGGAAGAAGAACGTAAGGATAAGCGTGGCAATGTGGCTTCCATCCACATCGGCATCCGTCATGATGATCACCTTGTTGTACCTCAGCTTCGAGATGTTGAGTGCCTTGGGATCTTCTTCCGTGCCGATGGTTACTCCCAACGCAGTGTACATGGCTCGTATCTCATCACTCTCCAAGACACGGTGCGGCATGGCTTTCTCTACGTTCAGAATCTTTCCGCGCAACGGAAGGATGGCTTGAAACATAGAGTCCCGACCTTGCTTTGCAGTACCGCCCGCCGAGTCTCCCTCGACAAGGAACAGCTCACAACGTGCAGGATCTTTGCTTCTACAATCCGACAGTTTGCCCGGAAGTCCTCCTCCGAACATAGGTGTCTTGCGCTGTACCATCTCTCTTGCCTTGCGAGCAGCGATACGTGCCTTTGCCGCCAATACGACCTTGTCCACTATCATCTTCGCTTGCTTGGGGTTCTCTTCCAGGTAGTGTCCCAGAGCTTCCCCCACTGCAGTATCCACTGCACCGGCTACTTCGGAGTTGCCAAGCTTGGTCTTTGTCTGTCCTTCAAACTGAGGCTCCGCAACCTTGATGGATATGACTGCCGTGATACCCTCGCGAAAGTCGTCCCCCGAAACGTCTATCTTCTCTTTCTCAAGGATCTTGGACTCCTCCGCATACTTCTTCAGCGTTCTTGTCAAAGCGCGTCTGAAGCCGGCAAGATGCGTTCCACCCTCTATCGTGTTGATGTTGTTCACATAAGAGTAGACATTCTCGTTATAGGAAGTATTATAGGTCATCGCCACCTCCACAGGTATATCCTGCTTCTCGGTAACGATGTGTATGACATCGTCTATGAGAGGCTCTTTGTTGGAGTCGAGGTAGGAAACAAACTCCTTGAGTCCGTTCTCGCTGTAAAAGATCTCTTTCTTGGGATTTCCGTCCTCATCTCTGTGGCGATAGTCTGTAAGGGTCAGCGTAATGCCGGCATTAAGGAAAGCCAACTCGCGAAGACGATCCGAAAGTGTCTTATAGCTGTATTCGGTGGTGATGAAGATAGAGTCGTCCGGCTTGAAGTAGATAGTCGTACCGGTCTCTGTACTCTCTCCTATCACCTTCACATCATCGGCAGGAACACCTCGGTGATACTCTTGCATGTAGACCTTTCCCTCTCTCTTCACTTCCGCTCTAAGAGTTGTCGATAGCGCATTCACGCAAGAAACCCCCACACCGTGAAGTCCTCCGGAAACTTTATAAGAGCCTTTGTCGAACTTTCCTCCCGCATGGAGCACCGTCAGTACAACTTCCAAGGCACTCTTACCCTCTTTCTCGTGCAGATCCACAGGGATACCTCTACCATTATCATGGACTGAGATGGAGTTGTCTTCGTTGATCTCAACATCTACTTTATCGCAATAGCCTGCCAGTGCTTCGTCTATGGAGTTATCCACCACCTCGTACACCAAGTGGTGCAAACCTTTCTCTCCAATGTCTCCAATATACATTGCAGGACGCATACGAACGGCTTCGAGCCCTTCGAGAACCTGAATGTTACTTGCGCCATAGTTGGCAGCTTCTTGCCGCATATCTTCAGTCATATATTATTATTCTAAATGAAGTAGTACTTAGTCCGATTTCTTCTTGAAATCTCAAGATACAAAGATAGCAATTTTTTCCACAATTGCGAATGACTTACGGCTCTAAAAACAAGGCGAGCCAACCGAAGAAAATCCGATTGGTTCGCCCATTTATATAATCAATTATGCAAAAAAATCAGAAGGTCCACTTCGCTGCAAGAGTCGGAAGCGCATAGAATTTGTTCGGGTTAAGGAAATTGTAAGAAAGTCTAACCTCCGTACCGAGACTCAAATTGAAATTGTCATGAAATCCGACAAGTTGATTCAGATTGATCCATGCCTGTGGTTCCGAATATACCACCACTCCGTGGCTCTTATCGGAAGCTTTCTTTGTCCAGACATCCACAAATCCGTTCAGGGTAAATACACGATTCCAGCTGTTCCAACCCCATACGGCAGTAAGCTGCATACCATGATTGGCGTCTTGAACACCCTCTATCGCTTGATCGTAACGGTAGCTGGTGCTTATGCTAAAGTTCTTACTGAAGTCCTTACTTGTCCAAAGGTAAGAAGCACCAACGAGGTAAGCGTTGTTGATGGAGAAGTTTCTATCCACGCCGCCATTGTACTCCAAGTGAAGAGCAACGGGTGCTTTCCAGAACTTCAACTCTCTTGCGATCTCAAAATAAGAGTTTGAGATACCTTTTTCCGTATGAACGAAATCGACAAAAAGGAATGTCTGTCCCCATCTGTCTGCCTTAAAATGTTCTACGGTAGTAACAAAAGAGGGAGTTTTTTCCATATCCTTGTAGAGATGACGCCCTGCTTGATAGTGTGTCTGGATGTTCTGCCCAACGGCTGTAAGGGTTCCCAATAGAAGGGCTACGCCCAAAAGAATTTTCTTCATAAGTATGTATTTATAGTTTGTTTATCCAAATAACAATCCGTTGCAAATTTCGTTTCTATCCTTGAATTATCCAAATCTCCTTCTATTTTTCTCTACGCTCGTTTGGGAAAAGCAGTCTCAGCAGATCCAAACGCTTGATATGGGTCAGAGATTTCCGGATAGCGCCTTTCATCTCCGGCTTGTACCAGAAGAAATACTGCCTTTGCCGCTCCTTCTGTTCGGGTGTGGTAGCAGTAAAGACCCTTTCCATCGTGTAAGGATGATACCCTGTGTAGTATATCACAGTGGATACCGTCATGGGAGTGGGCGTAAAATCTTGCACCTGTTCCAGCTTAAACTGAAGATTCTTAGTAGCCACAGCAAGTTCTGCCATATCTTCTTCCCTGCTTCCTGGATGCGATGATATAAAATAAGGAATCAGTTGCTGCTTGAGACCATACGCTTTATTGATCCGGTCAAACTCCTTTTTGAACGTATAGAAAAGAGAGAAAGAGGGCTTGCGCATCTGCTCCAACACTCTGTCCGAAGTGTGTTCCGGCGCCACCTTGAGCCGTCCGGATGTGTGATGAGCTATTACCTCCTCCATATAGGTACGTGCTGCCATCTTCAGCTTTTCATCTTTATACGGATGGAGGAGGAGGTCATATCTTATACCACTCCCGATAAAACTCTTCTTGATACCGGGCAAGGCATCCACTTTTTTCAGGATATTATTCAGCGGAGTATGGTCTGCATTTAGATTCGGACAGATACCAGGAAAGATGCAAGAGGGTCTGAGACACTTCTCGCAAGCTTTCAGGTTGCGTCCTCTCATGGCATACATGTTTGCACTGGGTCCTCCAAGATCGGAGATGTATCCCTTAAAGTCCGGCATGTGAGTGAGATGCTTTGCCTCTTCCAGAATGGAACGCTCGCTTCTGGAAACGATAAACTTCCCCTGATGAGCCGAGATGGTACAGAAAGAGCATCCGCCAAAACAGCCACGGTGCATGTTCACGGAAAACTTGATCATCTCGTATGCCGGAATGTGTTTACCCTTATACTTCGGATGAGGAAGCCGTGTATAGGGAAGGTCGAAAGACTCATCCAACTCCTCCGAAGTCATAATGGGATAAGGCGGATTGACCACTATGTATCCCTCTCCTACCGGCTCTATCAGCCTTTTAGCCTTGACGGCATTGCTCTGCTCCTCTATATGTTTGAAGTTGGCTGCGTGTTTCTTTTTCGACGCTAACGCTTCCTCGTAGCTGTGGAGCACTATATCATCATTTTCAGGAGCAGGGGTATATGCACCATTTTCCAAGTAAGCAAGCTGCGGAATCTTCTTTATCTCCTCGATGCTTCTCCCTTCGGCATAAGCATCAGCCAGCTCCACGATAGGCTTCTCCCCCATACCGTAAATGAGGAAATCTATCGGAGCCATCACCGGCATACCGGGAAGAAGTTTGTCTTGCCAGTAGTCGTAATGGGCCACACGCCTTAGCGATGCCTCTATACCGCCTGCCACAATCGGGACATCGGGGTACAGCTCTCTCAAAATCTTGGAATAGACGATGGTCGGATAGTCCGGACGCATATCCGATCTGCCGTCCGGCGTGTAGGCATCATTGCTGCGAAGCCTTTTGGCAGCGGTATAATGGTTGATCATGGAGTCCATCGCCCCGGGCGATATACCGAAAAACAGGCGGGGGCGTCCGAGCTTCTTGAAGTCTCTGAGGTCGTCTCGCCAGTTGGGTTGCGGTACTATCGCCACCTTGTAGCCGTGCTTTTGGAGGATGCGACCAATGACCGCCATTCCGAATGAAGGGTGGTCGATGTATGCATCACCGGCAAAAAGGATGACATCAAGGCTGTCCCATCCCAGTCTTTCCACCTCCTTCTTGGTTGTCGGAAGCCATAAAGAGGGATCGGTAGGATTCTCTTTCTTCAAATTCTCTACTTCTATATCGGTCTAAAATCAGTAGCGAGTGATGATGCCACCCTTCTTGGCATTTGTTGTCGTCGTGGCATTCCCGCCATAATGCTTGAGTGCTTCGGGCAGATACTTATTGATGGCATCTATCCTCTTCTTATCCGAAGGGTGAGTGCTAAGCATATCAGAGGTCTCTTTGGCACCTTGGCTCTGCGACATCTTCTCCCAAAATGTTACAGCCATACGAGGGTTGTAGCCTGCCATTGCCATTAGTGTAAGACCGATTCTGTCGCTTTCGTACTCGTGTGTACGGCTGTAAGGTAGCATGACAGCCACATTGCTGCCGATACCATACACAGCTCCTGCAACCGCCCTTACCGCTGCGCTCTGCTTTCCAACGGCTAAGCTGAGAGCCTCGGCACCGAGTTGCTGAACAAGAGCCTGAGACATCCGTTCATTGGAATGCTTTGCCAATGCATGCGCAACCTCATGAGCCATCACCGTAGCCAGTTCATCGTCGGTGGGAGCAAAGCGAAGAATGCCTTCATAAACGACAATCTTCCCTCCCGGCATACAGAATGCGTTGGCCTGATTGGAGGCTACAAGGTTGAACTCCCATCTGTACTGCGATACTTCCGAACCCAGTCCGGCATTTCTAAGGTAAGCCTCTGCCGCCCTGGCAATCCTGTTCCCCACCTCTAACACTCGTCTTGTCTGTGCGGCATTTTTGGAGATAGGAGCTTGAGCGATAAACTCTCTGTACTGATTGGAGCTGATAGAGAGGATCTGCTGATCCGAAACCAAGTTGAGCTGCTTCCTTCCCGTGAGCGGAACGGTAGAGCATCCCAGCAGAAGCACTCCCATAAGACAAGCCATGGAGAGCTGTTGCACTCTTTCGATATATCTGTTTCTCTTCATTTTATGATTGCTTTGCTTTATTCAAATACGACATCACAGAACGATACAAATGTAACTAAAAAAAATAAGTAACCCGCACGGCATCACCGCTCATGCCGATATAGATATTGAGAGGGCACTCTCCAAAAGAGTTTTCGCGCTCCTCATCTGTTCCGTCATAAACCCTCCTCCACTCCCCCATCACAGCTGTCTCAAACTCCCAAAGGGTCTGCAAAATCTCTTGAAGCCGTCAACAAAATTCATTAAACAGGGACAAAAATCGCTCTGATGCCTTATAGAGTTGGAAATCAAGAGCCGATGGATACAAATCGAGCCTTGATCTCCCAAAATCAAGATTTGATTGCTATAAACCGGAGCACGATTTCAAGATTTTATAAGGTTTAAGAGAAGATCCGAACAAGTTAAAAAGAAGATCCGAAAGCGTTAAAATAAAACTCCCGACAAGGACTAAATAAAACCGAACACAAAAAGGCCGGATCTCCTGCAAGCATCCTGCCGGCAGCCATACCATAAGAGTTGCCGGACAGAAAGAGCTCCCTAAAGAGGGCAATACAATGTGGCTTTGCACGATCCTATTTCCGGAATGATGCGTGTAAAGCACCGGAAAGCTGTTTTTTCTGTATATTTGCTTGTTGAATACCGAATTGCAAATAAGGACAATTGTAAGAGAGAACAGATGCTTGGCTTACTGAAAAAAAAGATAGAGGAAGTAGGACAATACTTCTTGCTGATGAAGCGGGTTTTTGAAAGACCCGACAAGTTTCGTATGTTCCTTCGGGAGATGCTGAAGGAGGTGTACAAGCTGGGATATGATTCTCTTTGGATCGTCATCATTATATCTTTCTTCATCGGAGCCGTAATAACCATTCAGTTGGGATTGAACCTGACATCGCCTCTGATACCCAAGTTTACCATCGGGTTCACAACGAGAGAGATAGTGCTGTTGGAATTTTCTTCCACCGTGATGTGCCTTATCCTCGCAGGCAAGATAGGCAGTAGCGTTGCCAGTGAGATAGGAACAATGCGTGTATCGGAGCAGATAGACGCGATAGAAATAATGGGGATAAACTCTGCCAACTTCTTGATTCTTCCGAAGATTGTAGGTATCATGCTCTTCGTTCCAGTATTGGTCTTGATAAGTATGTTTACCGGTATCATCGGTGGCTATATCGCTTGCAGCATCAATCCGGAAATGCCTATCAGTGCATACATTCAAGGAATCCAGTACCTTTTCGAGCCTTACTACCTCTTCTACTCCATGGTCAAGAGCGAAGTGTATGTATTTCTCATCGCCTCCATAGCTGCGTTTTACGGATACTTTGTAAAGGGAGGAGCATTGGAAGTGGGCAAGGCAAGTACCAAAGCGGTAGTATCGAGCAGCATCATGATCCTTGTGGCAGACTTGCTCCTGACCCAACTCATGTTGGTGTAGGAGAGGTTAAACGTTAGAATCCGAATAGAATGATAGAGATAAAAAACGTACAAAAATCTTTTGGCGGAAAGGATGTATTGAGAGGCATATCCGCCACTTTCGAGTCCGGCAAAACGTCTCTGATAATAGGCAAAAGCGGCGCCGGAAAGACTGTACTGCTGAAAAGCATCGTAGGGCTTGTGTTCCCGGACAAAGGCGAGGTGCTATACGATGGCAACTCTATCTATAACCTTTCGGAGAACGAAATGAAGAAGCTGAGACAAGAGGTGGGTATGCTCTTTCAGGGATCGGCTCTGTTCGACAGCATGACGATACTGGAGAATGTGATGTTTCCGCTTGATATGTTCTCTCCACTGCCTAAAGCCCAACGGATAAGTGTGGCAAAAGAGTGTCTTGCCAGAGTTAAGATGGTGGATGCAGGCAAGAAATATCCTGCCGAAGTAAGTGGTGGAATGATGAAGCGAGCAGCCATAGCCAGAGCAATAGCCCTTAAGCCGAAATACCTTTTCTGCGATGAGCCAAACTCCGGACTGGATCCGCAGACCTCTTCGGTTATAGATGATCTTCTGCTTGAAATCACTCACGAGTCCGGCATGACTACTATCATCAACACTCATGATATGAATTCGCTGGAGAAGTTGGGCGAGAAAGTGATATTCGTTCATCGCGGACGCATCGAGTGGGAAGGGAGAGGAAAGGATATTATGAACTCAAACAACGAAAGACTCAAGCAGTTCGTTTTCGTGAACAAAGAATAATGACATAAAACAATAGAGAAATACCATAAGGAGATATAGTATGAACACACATGACAGCGTAGCAGGAAACACCAAGATGGAAAGCGGAGAAGGAAAGTCGCTGAACTTCATCGAAGCCATAGTAGAAAAAGATATAAGAGAAGGACTACACGATGGTCGCATACAGACCCGATTCCCTCCGGAGCCCAATGGTTACCTTCATATCGGTCATGCCAAAGCGATCTGTATAGATTTCGGTATCGCTGAAAAGTATAATGGTATCTGCAATCTCAGATTCGATGACACTAATCCGATAAAGGAAGATGTGGAGTATGTGGATGCCATAAAAGAGGATATAGAGTGGCTCGGATTCAAATGGGGAGAAATCTTCTATGCATCGGACTACTTCCAACAGTTGTACGACTTCGCCGAAGATCTTATCAAAAAGGGGCACGCCTACGTCGAGGAGCAGTCTGCAGAGCAGATAGCCGCTCAAAAAGGCACTCCAACCACTCCGGGTATAAACAGCCCGTTCCGCGACAGACCCATAGAAGAGAGTTTGGATCTATTTAGAAGGATGAATAAAGGAGAGTTTCCGGAAGGTTCTCTGACACTGAGAGCAAAGATAGATATGGCGCATTCCAATATGCACTTTAGGGATCCGATCATCTATCGCATCATCAATGTTCCTCATCATCGTACGGGTACGGCTTGGAAGGTTTATCCTATGTACGACTTTGCTCATGGGCAGTGCGACTATTTTGAAGGTGTTACTCACTCGATATGTACGCTGGAGTTTGTTGTGCACAGACCACTTTACGACTACTTCATAGACCTGCTCATGAAGAGCGATTATCGCCCTCGTCAGTATGAGTTCAACCGTCTCAACCTCACATATACGATGATGAGTAAGCGCAAGCTGCTTCAACTCGTGCAAGAGAAAGCCGTTAAGGGATGGGACGATCCTCGTATGCCGACCATCACGGGGCTTAGAAGAAGAGGATATACACCCGAATCCATCCGAAACTTTATAGACAGGATCGGATACACCAAATACGAAGGGGTGGTAGACGTAGGACTGTTGGAGTATGCAGTAAGGGAGGATCTCAACAAACATGCCACTCGTGTAAGTGTTGTGTTGAACCCTGTTAAGCTGATCATCACCAACTATCCGGAAGATAAGAAAGAGGAGATGGTTGCCATAGATAATCCGGAAGATCCAAACTCCACAACCCATACGGTAACTTTTGCACGCGAGTTGTACATAGAGCAGGAAGACTTTATGGAAAATGCGCCAAAGAAGTATTTCCGTATGACTCCGGGGCAAGATGTGCGTCTTAAAAACGGATACATCGTTACCTGTACCGGCTGCAAGAAGGACGAAACAGGCAAGGTGGTAGAGGTATATGCGGAGTATGATCCAAGCAGCAGGAGTGGATCGGATACTTCAAACCGAAAAGTGAAAGGGACATTGCACTGGGTTGCCGTTGATGATTGTATTGACGTCGAAGTGCGTCTGTATGACAGACTCTTTACGGTAGAGAATCCGTCGGATCCTAAGATTGAAGATTTCAGAGATTATCTCAATCCGGACTCGTTGAAGATCATTACCAATGCCAAAGCGGAAAAGTATTTGGCAGATGCCCAACCCCTGCAACACTTCCAGTTCCAACGCATTGGATACTTCAATGTAGACCCGGATAGCACACCGGATAAAAAGGTCTTTAACCGCACCGTATCGCTAAAAGATACTTGGAGCAAAAAGATAAACTAATAGAAAATCCCATACTAAGAGATAATGAAAACACTGAAATGGATAATGTGGAGCCTCGGTGTCTCTATGCTTTTTTCACTGCAACTCCATGCTCAAAAGAGAACAATAATAGATGAAATAGCTTGGGTGGTGGGAGATGAGACAATCCTGCTATCCGATATAGAGAATCAGCTCATATACCTAAAGCAGAGCGGATCAAAAGTGGATGGCGATCCGATGTGCTTTATTCCCGAACAGATGGCGATACAGAAGCTGTTCTTGAGACAGGCAAAGATAGACAGTATCTCCCCGAACGAGTCTATGGTGATTCAGGCAGCCGAACGCTGGATCAGCCAAAAGATCAATGAAGTGGGGGGAAGAGAAAGACTCGAAGAACTTTTAGGCAGAACCATCTCCCAGATACGTGAAGAGCGTCGCAAGGCACTACGGGAAGAGTCTGTGGTGCAACAGGTACAACAGACCATCATGGGCAATATAAAGGTGTCTCCGTCCGAGGTTAATCGTTTCTATGAAAAGGTAAACAAAGACTCTCTTCCCTTTATGCCGGAAACGGTAGAGGTACAGATCGTAACCATCAAACCCAAGGTGTCGGTAGAGGAGATAGATAAAATCAAAGCCAAACTTCGGTTGTACGCAGCGGAAGTCAATGCCGGCAAGAGAGACTTTTCACTATTGGCCCGGCTCTACTCCCAGGATAAAGGCTCCGCTCTAAAGGGTGGAGAGCTTGGGTTCTATGGTAAAGCGGAGTTGGAACCAGAGTTTGCAAATGTTGCTTTCTCCATGGATCCCAAAAAGGTTTCCCGCATAGTACAGACGAGATATGGCTATCACATCATGCAGTTTATCGAGAAGAAAGGCGATCTTGTGAACGTACGGCACATCATGCTTCGCCCTTCACCTTCCGAAGAAGCAGTTACCGCTGCAACAGCCAGACTCGACTCCATCGCTCACAAAATAGCCGTAGACTCCCTTTCTTTCGCAGATGCCGCAAGGTATCTATCTTATGACGAAGATACGCGAAACAATAACGGCGTCATGGTAAACAATAAAGCATCCGGCTCCGGACACCTTCAAGGTACAGCCCAATTCCAAATGGAAGATCTTCCACAGGAGATCGGTCCTATCGTCAGCAAGATGAAAGAGGGAGAAGTATCACAGCCATTTACCATGGAAGACAAGGATGGCAATACGGTTGTGGCTATTGTGAAGCTGCGCAAACGCAATCCGGGACACAGAGCAAACGTGTCTCAAGACTTCCAGATCATCAAAGACTTTGTCTTGCGAGAGAAACAACAGCAAGCTCTGAACAAGTGGATCCAAGAGAAGCAAGCAGAGACATACATTAAGATAAATCCTAAGTGGCGTCACTGTAAATTCATCTACCCGGGATGGATAAAAGAGTAAGACAGGTCGTTTTTTGCTGTATAACCGCTTTCTTTATCATAGGTGTGGGTGGTGCGACATTGCGTTCATCCTCCGCTCTCTTGCCCTATTATCAAAACCCTCCGACCCAACAAAAAAAGAATCAGGAGGTAGAGAAGATAGAGGCGGAAGCCAGACGATTGTGGTACGATAGGGATATCAATCCGGATGCGAAGATATTCACGGGAGATGTCAACTTCCATCACAAAGGAGCGGTAATGAAGTGCGACAGCGCATTGTTGTACGAACAGCGCAACGCCATAGAGTCTTTCGGAAATGTTCATATCATTCAAGGAGACTCTCTGCACATTACCTGCGACTATCTCAACTACGATGGCATCAGCCTGATAGCTCGTTTGCGTGGCAATGTGATCATGCGACACGGAGAGAATACCCTCTTTACCGACAGTCTGGACTACGACAGAAACATCGGTTTGGGCTACTACTTCGAGGGCGGAACCATAGTGGACTCGCTGAACACACTCACTTCCCAGTACGGAGAGTACTATACGGACAACAAGACAGCCATATTCAAGTTTGATGTGAGGCTGGAAAACCCCAACTTCACACTCTATTCCGACAAGCTCTTTTACAATACGGAGACTAAGGTTGCAGATATTAAAAGCCCCTCTCGCATCGTAGGAGACAGCGGATATATCCTCACATCCAAAGGAGTATACGACACTCAAAGAGACATCGCTTACCTTTTGGACAAGAGCAAACTCTATTCAGGCTCTCGCACTGCTACGGGAGACTCTATGGTGTATAGCCGTAGCGAATCTCTGGCAAAGCTCTTCGGGAACGTAGAGCTGAAAGATACAGCCGAAAACGTATCGCTTCACGGAGAGTATGCGGAGTACCATGAAAAAGAGGGCAAAGGCTTGGCAAGAGACAACGCTTACGTGATGGACTTCTCCTCCAAAGACACGCTTTGGGCGCACGCATTGGAGATGCAGCTGATACGAGACACCATCAACGGAGACATTGTAAAGGGCTTGGAGAATGTTCGGATATATCGAAAGGATGTTCAAGCCGTATCGGACACACTCCTTTATCGCTCCAAAGACTCCGTTTTGAACCTTCTGGGCAAGCCCATTATATGGAGCGACAGTTCACAAATATCGGGAGACACCATTCGTCTGTTCATGAAAGACGGCAACCCGTACAAGGCACAGATCTCGAACAATGCGTTGGTCTCCATGGAGCTGACCGAGGATCTCTTCTATAACCAAATGGTTGGAAACGAAATCCTTGCCTATTTTAATGACAACAAGATGGACTCTGTCCGAACCAGTGGAAACGCTGAAACCATCTACTATACCGTAGAAGGAGACTCTGTTGTCTCCTCTCAGGTTCGCGTTCAGAGCGCATCCATACTGATGCTGTTCCAGAAAGAGGAGTTGGAGTCTATCTCTTTCCTTGAAAAGACAAAAGGCATCGTCAATCCTATTTTCCTTGTAGAAAGTAAAAATTACAACTTCCCAAACTTCTTCTGGTTTGCTACCGGACGTCCGCTCTTTCCGAAAGATATTTTCCGGACAACCCCAAACAGAGGCAAGAAAGAAGATAAAGAGAAGAAAGAAGAAAGCTCCGGAACAGAGTCTCTCAATATTACTAACAGAGAAGAAGAATCTTAACCATGAAATCTTTTTTTAATCCTCAAAAGCCTAAAAGCTTCAGATACTCCTACATCTATACAGATGTCAGGAAGCAGGAGCTGGAAAAGCGCGTAAGACGCATCCAGAGAGAGCTGAACGGAGACGAGGCCTCTCTTTCTGCGGAAGACTATAAAGATCTCATCGAAGGCTCTATCTCCAAACAGTCCAAGCATCTCCAACGCAGTAAAGACAAGGGACAGAGCAAGGAGAGCCGTGCAAAGTCCAACTGGTGGATGCTTCTTCTTCTCGTGGTGCTTGCTGTGCTCTTTTACGTCCTATATTACAGATAAACCTGCTGTATGAAGAATGTCATCAATCTTCTTCCTGATAATATTGCCAATCAAATAGCAGCCGGAGAGGTCATACAACGACCCGCATCCGTCATAAAGGAATTGGTCGAAAACAGTATAGATGCAGGAGCCACAGAGATAGAGATAGAAGTCTTGGATGCCGGGCGCACCCTTCTCCGCGTTATAGACAACGGGAAAGGGATGTCTCCCATAGATGCCCGAATGGCTTTCGAGAGACACGCCACCAGCAAGATAAAGACAGCCGATGACCTCTTCCGCCTTTGTACTATGGGCTTTCGGGGAGAGGCATTGCCCTCGATAGCAGCCGTGGCAGAGGTGGAGCTTATCACCCGCCAACACGATGAAGATACCGGTGTGCGCATAGAGCTCAAAGGAGGTCGGGTTATCTCCAACGAGATAGCCACTTGTCCCCCCGGATCCATCTTCTCGGTAAAGAACATCTTTCACGAGATACCGGCTCGCCGCAAGTTTCTAAAGACCAACGACACCGAGTTCAGGCGCATACAGACCGAAATATACCGTATTGCCGCAGTCTGCCCACAGATCAGATTTCGCCTCTTGCATCAGGAAAAGGTTATCTTCGACTACCATCCGGGCGAACTCAAAAAGCGTCTCCTCGACCTCTTCGGGCACAGATTGGAGAGCAAGATACTCAAGATAGAAGCCGAGACACCCCTTGTCCGTATCAGCGGATTCACAAGTACGCCATCCGAATGCCGTAAAAGAGGAGCGCAGCAATACTTCTTTGTAAATGACCGATTCATGAAGCACTCCTACTTTCATCGGATGCTCATGAATGCTTATGAGGGAATGATTCCATCGGGAGATATGCCAGACTACTTTATCTACCTCTATGTCGATCCCTCCTCAATAGACGTAAATATTCACCCGACTAAGACCGAAATAAAGTTCGAGAACGAAACCTATATCGGGCAGATACTCAATACCGTCCTTCGAGAGACGCTCATGAAAGGAGCAGTGGCGCATGCCATAGACTTCACTCAAGACAAGATAGACATTCCGAACTATAAATCTCTTTCAGATAACGAGTTGGTAGAACCCAAAATTGGAGGAGAAAACACGGACTATATCCCTTCATTCGACCCGGACGACTATAAAGATTTCGGAGGTTTCGAGTTGGAAAAGGATGTGGAATGGGAAGCCTTCTACAAAGACTTTGAAAAAGATTCCGGCATAACGACATCACCCCCCGGCGGCATCAGAGTAAAGAGGCGCACTTCCTCCCTCTCCTCTTCCGTATCACAAGAGCCGGAGACAGCTGCTTCCGTATTCACGTCTCGCTCTTCATCCCTAAAGCCGGACGACACAACACATACAGACTCGCTCCTGACCCCTGCTCCCCAAGAGAGAGAAAGCCTGTCGGATGAGCCGGAGAGAGAGTCTCTCATCATCCTTCGCCAGCGATATATCATCACTATGGATGAGGATAGTCTTTCTATTATAGATGCTCATCAGGCGGCAAGAGCTATTTCGCACCACAAATATATGGCACGTCTTCTTGCCTCTAAGCCGGTATCTCAACCGCTGATGTTCCCTGAACTTCTCACGCTCAACACTCAAGAGGCACATCTTTTACACAGATACATGGATGAATTGAGTGAAGTAGGCTACGACCTTACCGATATGGGAGGGAACACATTCAGCTTGGTAGCCATTCCGGAAGGAATGCCGACAGATCCCGATCTTCTTGTCCAGATACTGTATGAAAGTAAGCACTTGGAAAAGAAATCAAAAGAGATTGTCCTCGAACAGATTGTTGCTTCGATGGTAAAAGCTTTACACAAAAGAGTTACACCTATTCTGCGAAAACAGGAAGCACAAAAACTTCTCTACTCCCTACGTAAACTGTCAGAAACCAGAGTTACTTTTGATGGACATACAATCTTTTCTAAAATAACGGCAGAAGAAATACAAAAAAGATTTGGATAAGCAACTCCCTACGAGGATAAATTTATCCGTTCATATCTGCGCCATTAAATCTATTTTTTTGTATCTTTGCAACGTGAAGTCCGTATTTCCATTACAAAACATATAAAATAGTTCTTCTAAATAACAATAAATATTCCAACAAAGGTTCTACACAAAATATCTGTTTTGTTTTTAGTTATTGTTGCGGACAAACTAAATCAAGTTTTTGATTTATAAAAAGACATAGCACCTTCGTTGGTTTTTTGAATATATGACTACAAAAATAGAAACTCTTAAAGATGCCCTTTCGCATCGCCATTCTCATTATGCTATCCGTCCGGAATGGGTAGCTCCACGCGAAGCCGTCGAAGACCTTCTCGGTCATGTTCTACAAAACATACCTTCAGCTTTCAACTCTCAACCTGTTCGTATGGTACTTCTTACGGGAGAAGCGCATACCGCTCACTGGGAACTTATAGAAAAGGCATTGATAGGGTTTATGGGGCAAGAGAAGTACGAAGCTAATACAGCTCCTAAAGTACGTCAAGCTTTTGCAAGCGGTGTCGGCACTATTCTTTTCTTTGATGTACCTTCTGTCACAGAAGGCCTTCAAGCATCTTTCCCCGCATACGCTGCAAACTTTCCTCTTTGGGCTCAACAGACCCAAGGCTCTCACCAATACGCCGTATGGATGGGTCTGGATGTACTTGGCTTTGGAGTAAATCTTCAGCACTACATCGGTATGATAGACGATGAAATCAAGACCCTTGCAGGTGTAGACCCTTCATGGGTACTCACAGCACAGATGCCTTTCGGAGCGCCGGCTGAAGAGGTGAGTGCAAAAGAAAAACTCTCTCTTGCAGAGACACTTATAGTGAAGTAAAACAGAAGATAGAAGATTCGTTTTATCTACAATTCTACACTCGGGTAAGATAAAATCACCCGATTCAGATGGCACTATATGTAAAAAGCGAGATAATGCTCACTTTACATATAGTGCTTTCGTTTCACTTGGGAAATTACTTAAGTTACATGGCTTCATAGTATGTTGTTCCCAGAAGAAGAGATATAAAACAATCCTCACACTCTTCAGAACATCTCTACGGATAGATTGTCGATAACCAATTTATAAAAAGCTATACACAATCCACATAAGATTTAATTAACATGAAAAATTTTGTAATTCACAAATCAGAAACACGTGGTAAAGCTAACTTCGGATGGTTAGAATCCTATCACACTTTTAGCTTTGGCAACTACTACAATCCCGAACGCATACACTTCGGTGCACTTAGAGTAATCAATGATGATACCGTTGCAGCAGGAATGGGCTTTGGTAAACATCCGCACGACAATATGGAGATTATCAGCATTCCTTTGGAGGGAGATCTTGAACACAAAGATACTCTTGGCAATATTGCTGTGATCAAGCAGGGAGATATTCAAGTCATGAGTGCCGGGACAGGTATTCAGCACAGTGAATATAATAGGAACAAAGATCGTCTGACCAAATTTTTACAGATTTGGATCTTCCCAAACAAAAAAAATGTTGCTCCTCGCTACGATCAAAAAAGCTTGGATGTAAACAGCATGATCAACCGATTCCACCAAATCCTCTCCCCCGATCCGAATGATGAAGGGGTATGGATACACCAAAATGCATGGTTCCATATGGGAAAGTTTGACCACGGCACAACATCCGAATACAAGATAAAGCACAAAGGCAACGGCGTCTATGCCTTTATCATAAAAGGTAAAGCCACTATTTCGGGCCACTCGCTCTCAACAAGAGACGGTCTCGGTATTTGGGATATAGACACTCTCTCCGTGACGTCCGATGCTTCGGGCACCGAAATACTTCTTATGGAAGTACCTATGACTGCCTGATCAGAGTAATACAGAAAACAGACACAAAATAAGACAACATCAAACACACAATATCATTATGGATAGAAACAAAGATTTAGGCATTTTGATCCTCCGACTCTCGATCGGGGTGATGATGCTGTTGCATGGCATCGCCAAACTACAAGGAGGCATGGGCCCCGTACAAGGGATGCTTGAAGCAAAAAGCCTACCTGCATTTATCGCCTATGGTGTATATATAGGAGAGATTCTGGCACCTCTTCTGCTGATACTTGGAGCAAGGACACGCTTAGCGGCACTCCTGTTCGTATTTAATTGTATTGCCATTATCTGGTTAGGAGGGCACCCCGTTTTTTCTCTCAATCAGTACGGAGGATGGGGGGCAGAACTACCCGGACTCTTCTTATTCGGGGCTCTTGCTCTATTCTTTACAGGCGGAGGGAAATATGCCGTCTCTACAAAAAATAAGTGGGACTGATACTACCATAACACAAGAGCGAAACATTACTGTTTCGCTCTTCTATTTATCTCCAAGTTATCTCCAAGCTCCGATTCTACTCTCTTTTTCTCGGCACGCGTTTGCGCTCTTGCTCTCTCTTCGAATATTCCCATGCTTTCCTTCCGTCATTCCTCTTTTGCAGCTTCCATGCCGCAACAACATCCGAAATCGGACCTCTTCTTATCAATTACTTCACCACCCAAAGTCTCAGCCCACTCAAATCCGATAAACGAACAGACAACAGCATGGCAAAGAAACTAAAGGAGTATTATAATCAGGAGTATTGCCTCTTTCTTGGACATAAAATAGCATCGGTATATCCTCCGTTTGATACCGGCAAGTTTATCAACTTGGTATCGCAACGGCTGGAGTTCTTAGAGTTCAACGACAGACAAATCCTCATTGCCACTGCGCTCAAAGCATGCCTGCCTGAGAGCTACGAACAGACACTAAGTATCTTCATCCGGATTCTCGGACCGGAAGTCGAAGGGAGCTTAGGCATGTTCAGCGAGGGGTGGTGGCTTTGGCCCGTGGGCAAGTTCGTAGAGCTATACGGAGACACTCACTTCGAGCCGAGCACGGCATTCAGCAAAGAGCTGACCAAAAGATTCACAGGCGAATACTGTATGCGTCCGATCCTCATTCGATTTCCCGAAAAGACCATGCGGCTGATGTTGGAGTGGAGCAAAGACGAGCATCAAAGAGTACGTCGATTGGCAAGCGAATGCCTCCGCATATACCTCCCATGGTCAAAGAAAACAGATGTCGCGCTACGGCACTTCGATCTCTACCGGGAGATTCTCTCCAACCTAAGGAACGATCCGGACAAAACCATCCAAAAGAGCGTTGCCAACAATCTGAACGATCTTTACAAAGCCGATCCTCTAAAGTTTGAGCAGATCATTACCGACTGGGAAAGCCCGGACATGACAAAGGCGTGCGCATGGATCATCAAGCATGCCTCTCGCACCAAGAACAAAGATGCCATGTGCTCTTCGTGCGAAGAAAGATGAACAGATAATAGCCGAAAAACCGGAGCCAAGATTAGAAAAGCCTTCAACAGATACCTTTTGCAGACACCCCACAAAGATCAACATGGCAGGAAAGGCTAAGCAAAGTACACATCAATAAGGCTCCGCAAAAAACGTCATACATAAATCGTTTCTCATGCTCTCTTGTTCACAAGAGAATAATCACTGACAGATCCACAAAACACCCCTCTCTTCATCTGAAACAGTGTGAAAAATTTATAGTCTGACCATATTTCAAATTTCCAAAGAACCTGTTCACTTCCTTCGGTGAATACGTTTAACAAGAGAAATCAAAGCTCGGTTGGTAAAAGTCAAGTCATAATTTCCAGAATCCAAACTTTGATTTTCAGCAACCAAGACTCACTTCATATTTCTAAACACCTTTCACCTATCTTTCTAACACGTTCAAATGATTTTCTAAACAGCTACAATCCGACTATTCATTTATCTTAAAATTATAGGGAATCAAATATAGAAATAAAAACAGCCAATTATCGGATTCGTATAACTTCCGATAATTGGCTACTGAGATTAGTAGCAACGAGTAGGAATACTACTTATTTAATAATTCCTCCTTGAAGTAAAAACAAAAAAAAACATTCTGATTTACAACAGATTGCAATAGCATGGAGTAAATATGACTACTGAAATCAATTATAAACAATCAGAATATTA
This sequence comes from Porphyromonas sp. COT-108 OH1349, assembly GCF_000768755.1. Taxonomy (NCBI): domain Bacteria; kingdom Pseudomonadati; phylum Bacteroidota; class Bacteroidia; order Bacteroidales; family Porphyromonadaceae; genus Porphyromonas; species Porphyromonas sp. COT-108 OH1349. Next base: position 19,300 of record NZ_JRAH01000042.1, read on the forward strand.
TTACCGTTTGTTTGGGTATTACTTTCTGACAACTTCTATTGATTCCCAAATTGATTCTCCAATGATTTTTTTTGCATTGGTTTCATTGTATTGTCTGCACAGCATTTCTGCACTTTGTTTATATTCGGGGTAATGCTCCAAAACCTCTTGAATTTTTTTCTCAAGAGTTTTGCAGTTCCACTTTCTCATAGGTATCCGAATAGCAGAACCAAACGCCTCTAAATGCTCCAAATTGATTTTCTGTTCAGGTTGCGTAGCGACTCCTATCAAAGGAATTGCACTCGTTATTGCTGTTTGCAGCGTTCCTTGTCCTCCATGGCATATTACTAAATCAACTCTTTTACTAATAGCTTTTGCCGGAACAAATTTATCGGTTACATAAACATTTTTATTGTTAAGCAGTCGTTGAGACTCTTCCAATGGACAAACAGAAGGAGGAGAAAGAATAATACCACCACACTTCATGCCCCAAGGAGAGTTGAACATCTTTACTATTTCTAATAACTCCTCCTTGCTTCCTGATGTTCCAAGAGTGCAAAAGAACTTTTTGCGTGTATTTGTATCATCAAGAATTTTGAGAATTTCTTTGTCTTTTATTTCTTCTTGCTTTTCCTGAGCATACACCGGTCCTGTAAAGATTACCGTACTGTCGTATTGCTCAGTATGGTAAAAGACTGCCAAATCATTGACCAATAAAAGATCAGACTTAAGCATCTCAAATATGTTGATTAAAGGAGATCCATCCCATCCGGATTTTTCAGCAGCCTTTCTGATTAAGGAATGCTTTAATGCCGGATTCCTCTTTTTTAATGAATGGGGAATACAGCTCATTACCCACTTCTGAAACTTAGCTGGGAATCGAGAAAAGAATAATTCATCAGGAAAGGTGAGGCTCTCATTTAGAAAAGTTTCCGTTAACGGCAGTGGCAGGAAAGCAATGCTTTTTACACTTGGAATAGCCAAACGCTTTGAGATGCTCCCTATCGGCCAAAATCCATAAATGAGTAAATCGGGGTTGATTTCTTTATATGCTTTAATCTCCCCCTGCAATATATCATAAGCTAATGATTCGTTTCCGATCAGCTCTCCGAATTTAGTTTCGAAATCATCTTGATAGCGAATACCTTCCAATCGAGGAGTAGCCCGATAGAGCTCAAATCCTGCTTCAATAACTTTATCTTCGTATAGGCTTCCTCTTGTGAGGAATACAATCCTGAGATTACAATTCTCTGGTTTATATTCATCTATAATCTTCGCTATCTCAAGGGCTCTTGTTGCATCCCCTCCGTTTTGAAAGATCGTAGCTATAGCTATGGTTATGTTATTTTTCATATCGATTTTGGTTGAAAATTAAAAGTTAACACTTAACCCTATCCTGAATTCTTCTCGATATAATACTGTCATAAACAGGTTTAAGTCCACAAAAGCATCACCGAACATATTTATCTGTTTCTGGTTTTTCTCCAATTGTCTAATGTGAGTTTCGTGAAATGTTCTGTGCGAAATTCATTCAATAATGGAACTGCTTTGTCGTGCTCTGTGTGGCTGTAAGTAAATCCACATTTCTCTTGTACACGCCTTGATTTTTCATTTCCGTCAAAATAACCGCACCAAACGGCAGTCTGCTTTAGGTCATCAAAAGCATATCGAAGTAACTCATTTATAGCTTCGGGTATCAAACCCTGTCCCCAAAATGGCTCTCCAAGCCAGAAGCCTATTTCGCACTCGGTATCTGCCATTTTTGCAGAGTGAATTTCACTTCTTGCCGTCATTAACCCAACGCTACCGACTGCTTCTCCTGTCGCTTTCAATACAACAGCATAAGTTTCAGGAGTCGAAAGAACGCTCTTAATAATCTCACGACTATTCTCTATGCTCGTATGTGGGGGCCAACCAGCTATTGGACCAACATTAGGGTTTTGCGCATACTTGTAAAGATCTTCGGCATCGCTCTCTTGCCATGGTCTTAAAATTAAATGTTCTGTTTGTAATTCCATATTCTTACTAAATCAAGATTTCACTTTATTATCATCTTGTCATATCATCTCTCGCCTATCACTAATGTAGGATAATGCACTAACACAAAGATATGAAATGGAATAATGTGTTAGATAGAAAAAAGCAAGATAAAAAATCAGAGATTTTATCTTCATCACCTATTCTATTCTCGCCTCTTTTCTTTCTTTGGGTTCTCGTCAATGATATAGCCTTATCAGAACTATAAAAGCATAACCGACTAAACGATAAAAATATTATATCCTCCTCTGGTTAGGCATAAAGGATGGGTAGAAAGAAAAATCGCAGCAAGCTAAACACTTGCTGCGATTTTTCTATTTATGTTGGAATCTAATGCTTATTTAAACTTCTTCAAAATCCGCATCCGTAACATCTCCTTCCTGATTTGCATCACCACCACCGGCATTAGCAGATGAAGCGTTGGGATTAGGTTGAGGACCTCCGGCTTGAGTACCTTGCTGACCATACATTTGTTGGCTCGCTTCTTGGAAGATGGCATTGAGCTTATCCATTGCAGCATCAAGTCCGGCAATGTCTTGAGCTTTGTGCTTCTCCTTGAGGTCGGTAAGAGCAGTCTCTATTTCGCTCTTCTTGTCGGCAGGGAGCTTATCGCCAAGATCCTTGAGGCTCTTCTCTATTTGGAAGATCATGCTGTCTGCTTGGTTCAGCTTGTCTATGCGCTCACGCTCTTTTTGGTCTGCTTCTGCATTTGCCGCAGCTTCGTCCTTCATGCGTTGGATCTCTTCTTCCGAAAGACCGGTGGATGCTTCGATGCGGATAGCTTGCTCTTTGCCGGTAGCCTTATCTTTTGCACTTACGTTCACGATACCATTGGCGTCGATGTCGAATGTTACTTCGATTTGAGGCACACCACGTGGTGCAGGAGGAATACCATCGAGAGAGAAACGACCGAGTGTTTTATTGTCTCTCGCCATAGAACGTTCTCCTTGAAGCACGTGGATGTCTACGGATGGCTGATTGTCCGCAGCAGTAGAGAATACTTGGCTCTTCTTCGCAGGGATAGTGGTGTTGGCATCTATAAGCCTTGTCATCACTCCGCCAAGTGTTTCGATACCGAGAGATAGAGGAGTAACGTCTAATAGAAGTACATCTTTCACATCTCCGCTAAGTACACCGCCTTGTATGGCAGCACCAAGAGCCACCACTTCGTCCGGATTCACTCCCTTGGATGGAGCTTTGCCGAAGATCTTTTGTACAATCTCCTGAATAGCCGGAACACGAGTGGAACCACCCACCAAGATTACTTCGTCGATGTCCGAAGCCTTGAGCCCTGCATCGGACAATGCTTTCTGACAAGGAGCCACACAGGCTTGGATGTACTTGTCTGCCAGCTGTTCAAACTTTGCTCTGGTCAATGTACGCACCAAGTGTTTGGGAATACCGTTTACCGGCATAATATATGGAAGGTTTATCTCTGTAGATGCAGAAGAAGATAGCTCTATCTTTGCCTTTTCCGCTGCTTCCTTAAGACGTTGAAGCGCCATAGGATCTTCGCTAAGAGTCAATCCTTCGTCCTTGCGGAACTCATCTACAAGCCATTCGATGATAACGTGGTCGAAGTCATCACCACCCAAGTGTGTATCACCATTTGTTGAGAGTACTTCAAAGACGCCATCACCCAATTCGAGGATAGAGATATCGAACGTACCACCACCAAGGTCGAATACAGCGATCTTCTTATCTGTTGTACTCTTATCCAAGCCATAAGCAAGAGCTGCGGCAGTAGGTTCGTTCACGATACGCTCTACTTTAAGACCTGCAATCTCGCCTGCTTCTTTTGTTGCTTGACGTTGAGCATCCGAGAAGTATGCCGGAACAGTTACCACTGCAGATGTTACCTCTTCTCCAAGATAATCTTCCGCCGTCTTCTTCATCTTCTGAAGAATCATCGCAGAAATCTCTTGAGGAGAGTAAAGACGACCGTTAATATCTACGCGGCAAGAGTCGTTATCTCCCTTAACAACCTTATAAGGAAGCTTGCTTGCTTCGTTTGCCATGTGTCCGAATGTCTCTCCCATAAGTCTCTTAATAGAGAATATGGTATTTTGAGGATTCGTGATAGCTTGACGCTTAGCAGGATCTCCCACCTTACGTTCTCCGTTTTCCACGAATGCCACTACTGAAGGTGTTGTTCTTTTACCTTCGCTATTTGCAATTACTACCGGCTCGTTACCTTCCATTACAGATACGCAGCTGTTGGTAGTACCTAAGTCAATTCCGATTATTTTTCCCATTATATATAATTGTTTTTAGTTTGTTCGTTCATTTCGGAAAGCTCTCTTTCGAGCATTCCACACAATAAAATTCAAACGGTGTGCCAACAGATTAAAGCTGGCAGAGTACACTGACAAGAGCTTAACTCTGGCAGAATGTATGACAGACATCTATGACACCTCTTGGATAGCATAGCAGATAACGTGCCAAATATGACTAAAAAAAGACTCCCACCTCTAAAAGAGGCAGGAGTCCTTGAGTATTTTGGTAGATGAAAGTGTTTCTTACTTCACCTTATCTACGATAGCCTTGAATGCTTCCGGATGATTCATTGCAAGATCTGCAAGAACCTTACGGTTGATCTCTATACCGTTTGCATGAAGAGCACCCATAAACTTAGAGTAGCTCATACCTTCTTGACGAACAGCTGCATTGATACGTTGGATCCAAAGAGCACGGAAGTTACGTTTTTTGTTCTTACGGTCTCTGTAAGCGTATGTAAGACCCTTTTCCCAAGTGTTCTTAGCAACGGTCCAAACATTCTTACGGGCTCCGTAATAGCCACGAGTGAGCTTCAAAATTCTTTTTCTCTTCGCTCTTGAAGCAACATGATTGACTGATCTAGCCATAGTTTAAAATTGTTTTGTGAGACTTAGCGGATTATGGAATCTCTTACTCCTTTGCTGGGCTAAGTGCTCTGTTAAAAAAATCTGTACAAATACTACTTTCAGGAGCCTCTGTTATCTGAGGTTAAGCATTCTCTTCACGCTGGCTTCGTCCACTTTGTGAACAAGACCTGTAGCGGTAAGATGACGTTTTTGCTTAGTTGTCTTCTTAGTCAGGATATGACTCTTAAAAGCGTGTTTGCGCTTGATTTTACCTGTTCCGGTAAGGGTAAACCTTTTCTTCGCACCGGAGTTAGTCTTCAATTTAGGCATTTTCGTACGTTTGTATTGTTTGTTAAACATAATGTTGTTGCGCAGCCATAAGCGCAATCAACACTTAAAATATATGAATTATCGAGTCAAGAGCTTTGCAGCTGCTTTACTTTTTAGTCTTCTTAGGAGAGAACATCATGATCATTCTCTTACCTTCCAACTTGGGTAGCTGGTCTACTTTAGCGTATTCCTCCAAGTCGTTTGCAAACTTAAGCAGAAGCATCTCTCCCTGATCCTGGAAAAGGATGGATCGTCCACGGAAAAAGACGTAAGCCTTAACCTTTGCACCATCTTCGAGGAATCCTATCGCATGCTTGAGCTTGAAGTTATAATCATGCTCGTCTGTCTGAGGTCCGAAGCGAATCTCCTTCACCACAACCTTTACAGATTTTGCTTTCTGCTCCTTCAGTTTCTTTCTTTGCTGATAAAGAAACTTCTGGTAATCCATTATTCTACACACCGGAGGCTCACCATTAGGAGAAATCTCCACGAGATCCAAGCCCTGTTCCTCTGCCATTGCAAGAGCTTTCTGAGTAGGATAGATACCTTGCTCTACATTATCTCCTACGAGACGAACCTCTTTTACACGGATCTTCTCATTTAATCTATGCTGATCCTTATCGTCTTTCTTGTTGTTTATCGCCATTCAGTACTTTTTTCTGTTGCCGGTGAATATGGGTGTGTATGTTATAATGTATATGTATAATCAAAATAGGGATTAAGTCTGCCATGCATTAAGCATAGACTCAACCTCTTCGTTCAAATTCTTCGCAAAGGTAGTAAATTCTTCCGAACCTTTATCACCTTCACCTTGCTTTCTTACAGATACCGTATTGGTTTCCATCTCTTTTTCTCCTACGATAAGCAGGTAAGGGATGCGTTTAAGCTCGTTATCCCGGATCTTTTTGCCGATTTTCTCATTTCTGTCATCCACCGAAGAACGAATATCTTGAGAAGCAAAGTAGCGAGAAACATTATAAGCATAGTCGTTATACTTTTCGCTGATAGGCAGGATAACCACCTGATCCGGTGTGAGCCATAGAGGGAACTTTCCGGCAGTGTGCTCAATAAGCACTGCCACAAAACGCTCCATAGATCCGAATGGCGCTCTGTGAATCATCACAGGGCGGTGTTTCTTGTTATCCTCTCCGGTATATTCGAGGTCGAAGCGTTCCGGGAGGTTATAATCCACCTGAATGGTACCGAGCTGCCAACGGCGACCAAGGGCATCCTTCACCATGAAGTCAAGCTTAGGTCCATAGAATGCCGCTTCTCCATATTCTATTACGGCACTCAAACCTTTCTCCTGACAAGCTTCTATGATCGCTGTTTCTGCTTTTTCCCAGTTTTCCTCGCTTCCGATATATTTACTTCTGTCCTCTTTGCTTCTGAGCGATATTTGCGCTTCAAAGTTTTCAAAGTTGAGAGCTTTGAAGATGATGAAGATAATATCCACGACCTTCAAGAACTCTTCCTTCAGCTGATCGGGACGGCAGAAGATGTGCGCATCATCTTGGGTAAACCCTCTTACACGGGTAAGACCGTGAAGCTCTCCGCTCTGTTCATAACGATAAACCGTACCGAACTCTGCCAAACGCACCGGAAGATCTCTATACGAACGAGGCTTCACCTTGTACATCTCGCAGTGGTGAGGGCAGTTCATCGGCTTAAGCATGAACTCTTCTCCCTCTTGAGGCGTAAGGATAGGGCGGAAAGCATCTTCCTTATACTTCTCATAGTGTCCGGAAGTAACGTATAGAGCCTTGTTGCCGATATGCGGAGTCATCACCTGATCATAACCATAACGCTTTTGGATCTTCTTCAAGAAGTCTTCGAGCGAAAGGCGAAGCTGTGTACCTCTCGGCAGCCACAAGGGAAGACCGGCACCCACATTTTGTGAGAAAGCAAAGAGTTCCAACTCCTTACCGATGCGTCTGTGGTCTCTCTTTTTGGCTTCTTCCAGAAGAACGAGATACTCATCGAGCATCTTCTTCTTAGGGAAAGTGATACCATATATACGTGTGAGCTGCTTGCGCTTTTCGTCTCCACGCCAGTATGCACCCGCAATGGAGAGCAGCTTTATAGCCTTTATGGGCGATGTGTCTCTCAGGTGAGGACCGCGACAAAGATCGGTAAATCCTCCCTGTGTATATGTTGTGATGGTACCGTCTTCGAGGTCTGTTATAAGCTCTATCTTATATTCGTCTCCTTTTTGGTTCCAGTACTCCAAAGCGTCCGACTTGCTTATGGCACGTCTTTGCAAGGGGCATCCTTGAGATGCCAACTCTTTCATCTTGTTCTCTATTGCAGCCAGATCGGAGTCTTTTATCACTCTGTCACCAAGATCCACATCGTAATAGAAACCGTTCTCGATGGCCGGACCAATACCGAACTTCACTCCCGGATAAAGCTCTTGCAATGCTTCCGCCATGAGGTGAGCACTGGTGTGCCAGAACGCATGCTTGCCTTCTTTATCCTCCCACTTGTGAAGAATGATGGAAGCATCCTCCGTAATGGGCGTGGCGAGGTCGGAATTTTTACCATTTATAGACGCCGAAAGGACATCTCCGGCCAATCTGGAGCTGATAGACTCCGCTATTTGAAGAGGAGTGATACCGGACTCGAACTCTCTTTGAGAGCCATCGGGGAAAGTTATCTTTATTTGAGACATAAGTTCCTATTGAATCTATTTTTTGATCTAAATATTGTGCAAAGATACTTCTTTTAGTGTATAAATAAAAGAATGAACCTGTTATATTCTTTGAAGCAAACTTTGACTGCCGCAAAGCAAGCCGTGAGTTTTTGCGGAGCAAGCCACGAGTTCTGCAAAGCAGGTCATGAGTTTTGCAAATCGAGCCGTGAATTATGGAAAACAAAGCTCGGTTTTGACCTTTTATCCCGTTTGGAGCAACCTCTTTTAAGGTTTAGAGAATGTTCTGAACGGCTTCGGAGAAAAAATCTTTCGGGAGAAAAGATCCGGGCAGACACCTGAAAAAGAAAGAGGATGCGCCTTGATGAAAGACGCATCCTCTCTTATTCTTCGGGTCTAAACGGATGTTTAGAACGATAGCTGCTCTATGTACTTGTCTATATCTTGAGCATCTTGAGAAGCGTAGTACTTTTCCTTGATGGTTTTGTAGCATTCCAAAGCCTTGTCATTCTGACCAAGATGCTTGTAAACGGTTGCCGCTTTCTTCAAATATATCGGAGAGATCAGCTCGTTATCGGCGCTCTTTGCTGCTTTTTCAAAGTAGCCGATGGCTTCCTGATACTTGTCTTGCTCCACATAGCAGTCTCCGATAAGACCGACCAAAGCAGGTGCCACCATAGTATCCGAGGAGTCGAACTTCTTCAAATGCTCTTCAGCCTTTGCATAGTCTCCGAGCTTGTAGTAGCAGATACCTGCATAAGCATGAGCCACATTGCCTGAAGGCGTACCATCATACTTTTTGATTACGTCCAAGAAACCCATGATGTCTGCACCGTTACCGTTAAGAGCGAGCTGGAAAGAGTCTTTGGCGAAATAGTTTTCCGCAACGAAGATGCTCTTTTCTGCATTCTTCTCATGGGGTTGTTTGTACAGATACTTGTATCCCAAAATGAGCCCCACCAAAGCTACTGCTGCTATGATGACAAAGACAATAGCTTTCTTGTTTTCGTCTAAAAATTTCTCCGAACGGGTTATAGCTTCCGCTGTAGTCTCTCCTAACGAAGAGTGTTGTTTCTGATCCTTCATTTTTAGTCTCGTAATCTAAATGTGACTTTTAAGTTTATGCTCAAAAAATTAGAGAATAATTCATTCCGCCCACAAAAGTACAAAATAAAGTTGAATACCCTGATACCACCATCTTAATTTTGTAGCGGATAGAGAGCGGAAAGAAAGCAGAGCAAACGGACAGGTTTACTTTTGAGACAGTTTTTTCTGCCACTCCCAAGCGCTCAGAAGAGTCTCAGCCAACTCTTTTTCTGCCCGCCATCCCAATACTTCGTTGGCATGTTTGGGATCTGCCCAGACCTTTTCTATATCTCCTTCTCTTCGTCCTACAATCTTGTACGGAAGAGCCACGCCGGTAGCTTCTTGAAAGGTATGCACCAGCTCCAGAACGCTGACGCCTCGTCCCGTTCCGATGTTAAAGACTTCCATCTGCTCGCCTTTATCGCTCTTGAGCATACGATCCATGGCGATGACGTGCGCTTTGGCAAGGTCTACCACATTGATATAGTCTCTAATGCAAGAGCCGTCCGGTGTGTCGTAATCATCCCCGAAGACACTCAGTTCGGCACGGATACCGGCTGCGGTTTGCGTGATGTAAGGGACAAGATTTTGGGGTACGCCGATGGGGAGCTCGCCTATCTTGGCAGACGGATGAGCACCTATCGGATTGAAGTAGCGCAGCAGAATAGCTTTGTAAGGCGCACCGGAGTAGATGGTGTCGCGTATGATCTCTTCGTTGATCTGCTTCGTGTTGCCATACGGAGAGAGAGCCGGCTTTGTGGGAGCCGCTTCCGTGACGGGAAGTATATCCGGCTGCCCGTAGACGGTGCAGGATGAAGAGAAGACGATACCCTTGACATGATGCTCGGACATCAGCTCCAGCAGGTTCAGTAGTGTTACTATATTGTTACGGTAATAGAGCAGTGGTTTCTGCACAGACTCCCCTACCGCCTTGCTTGCAGCGAAATGAATAATACCCTCTATACCCGGATGAGAAGAGAAGATGCGGCTTAGCCCCTCTTTATCGTTGCAGTCCAACTCATAAAACAACGGACGCACACCCGATATGGACTCTATCCCGTCTATCACTTCTTTATTGGAATTGGAAAGGTTATCCACGATAATGACATCATATCCGGCTGCTTGAAGCTCCACGGTGGTATGAGAACCGATATAACCGGTACCGCCGGTTACCAAAATTGTTTTCTTATTCATATCTAATTCTTTGGGTTTTTGCTCTCGCAAATTTAAGAAACTTTCTGCAATATAACGGCTCCGATTTTACCCTTAATGCACAGACAAAAAGAGAGGAACAAAATACCGATTTATAGCTATTGTGTAGAAAGAAAGGTATGTATAGTTTTGCACAAAAATTCAGAAGTAGAATATTCTATGCTCTGTTCTGTATAAAGCAATGAATCGCATCATCTTTACCCTCTTGGGTATATTCATATACTCTGCCTCCTTTGCACAGCAAGGGAAGAAGCGCAACGCCGACGACTACCGGGAGATCGAGGAAGTAGTGGTAACGGCAACCCGTACTCCGAAAAAGATATCTAACTCCCCTGTGATGACGCAGGTGATCACCGCCAAACAGATAGAGTCCAGAGGTCTTACGGACATTAAATCTCTTCTATCGCAAGAGGTACCGGGGCTTACGTTCAATGAGGTCGGCTTCGGAACAAGCATCAATATGCAAGGGCTTAGTGGCAAACACATCCTTTTCCTTATAGATGGAGAGCGTATGGCAGGAGAGAGTGGCAATAATATAGACTACCAGCGGATCAATCTGAACAATATAGAAAGGATAGAGATTGTCCAAGGTGCCGGGTCTGCCATCTATGGTACGCAGGCAATGGGAGGCGTCATCAATATCATCACGAAAAAGCCCAAAGATCGTTTTCGACTCTCACTGGACACGAAGTGGAGCCCGGCTTATCAGACGAACTATCCCTCGATAGAAGCAGGCGATAAATACGCTCTCTTCAAACGAAATGCCGATGCACCCAACCTGAACGGCTCGTTGACCGCATCCTACCGCCATAGCAAGTGGAGTACACAGACCACACTGACGCATCGGAGTGCGGACGCTTACGCTCTCCATGACAGCGAAGGGCTCAAAAAACATTTCAAGAAACAGGATCTCACCATCACGCTGCCGGTAAGCACTTCCCCGACCAATGTCTCCGGCTTCCGTACCAACAGCGTACGTGAAGTGTTGACATTCACTCCGAACAAAAGGCTCTCCCTCTCCGCTACGGGCACTCTGTACGAGATGAGCAAGTATGATCTCAATCCGGACAACCTTTACGAATACAACACGGACATCACCGGAAGCATCTCCGGAACATATACATTTGATAATAAGGGAATGCTCAAGCTCACGCTTTCGGGTGATCAGTACAACAAGTACAAGAAGTTCGAGCTGATAAAAGGACGCAAAGACCTCATCTACAGACACCGTTTGGTGCAGCCGCGCCTCTCGTATGTCCGGAAGATCGGAGAGCATCACGAGCTGAGCCTTGGCGCAGAATACTTCGACGAGATGCTTTACACGGATAAGTTTACCAATGTCGGCTACTCCGCCCGAAGCCAGCACAGCGCATCTCTTTACGTTCAAGAGGACTGGCAGATCACTCCCCGCTTTGGCATTATAGCCGGGCTGAGAGGAGATTATCACAACGCTTACGGCTTCAATCTTGCACCCAAAGCGGCAGCCATATATAAGCTGATGCCGGTAACGCTCCGCTTCAATTACGGCGCAGGATACCGATCGCCGAGTATCAAAGAGCTGCACATGAACTGGGATCATCTCGGTATGTTCATGATCTATGGCAACTCCGCACTTCGACCGGAGCGCAACCACTACTTCTCTCTCTCTTCCGAGTATGTCTCCGGACGCTTCTATGCACTGATCTCCGGCTACTACAACAGCTTTTCCAACAAGATCGAGGGCATTTGGCGGAACAATCAGAAAGAACTTCATTACAACAACATCGAGTCTTCTCTCCTTGCCGGACTGCAGGCACAGATACGCTTCAATCCGTTTGTGAACGGGCTTCATCTCCACGCTTCTGCCAACTATCTCCACCCCACAAAGAACAAAAGTCTCCAGCTCAACACACAAAGCACTCTGTCCGGAACGCTTCGTGCCGAGTACGATCGCTCATGGGGAAAGAGCGGCATCAACATCAACCTTTCCGGTTCGTATATCGGCAAAAAGGAGTTTGACGTCCAAGAAGATCTCGAACAAAACGGTACCACGACAACGGAATACTACACGACAATCATTCCGGCGTACTCCCTCTGGCACGTTTCCCTCTCCTATCGCCACGACAAAGTAGGTCAGATAACGCTCGGAGTGGACAACATATTCGACTACCACGCAGGTATCGTCAGCTTCAATTCATACACGGGGATCGGGCGAAACGCTTTTGTATCTCTGCATCTCAAGATATAGTCTGCCCCCGTTTTACTTCAAACACAACTTATATACTTATCACTTATGAACAGAACAATCTTTATCTCGCTCGTCATACTGGCAGCGCTATCACTGACATCGTGCGGAAAAAAGCCCGGAGAAGCTCCATCTCCCGATGCTTCTGCAAAAGAGTACACACAGAGCAAACCTACCGAGTTTCAAGGAGAATGGATCTACTTCTCTTTTGCTACGGGCAAAGAAGTGGGAGGCGTTACAGAGTCCAACTATCAAGAGCGTTCAGACTGGGATATAGCGTTCAACTCCTTCTTCTTCCGTACGAACAGCGGTAAGTCCGGCAAAGGGAAAGGTGGCGCACTCAAGACAGACAAGCAGAATCTTGCCGATGTCAAAGAAGCACCGATCACAGGATACGGCATAGACGAAGACTACGTTGCTCTCGGCTACAATGGTAAAGTGATCGAACACAAAACCACGGCAAACGTTGTGCTGAGCGGCATCTCCAAGATCCAGCTCCAACCAAGAGTAGACATCCGACTCGGTGAGGCAATCAGGTTCCAAGGACCTCCTCCCACTTATACACCCAACGAAAACATCTTCATCATCCGCACGGCGGACGGCAAGTATGCCAAAGTAAAGTTCGTCAGCTACTCCAATGCAGAAGGCAGACCGGGATACATCAGCTTCAAATATGTCTACCAAGCCGATGGCAGTACGAAACTGAACTAACTTCCATTATCTGGAATACAGACTATCCGCATCGCTACGGATAGACAAGCAGAAGAAGCCGTAAATCTATCTTTACGGCTTCTTATTTTTTGACGACAGACAAAACTCACTTATAGTCTACAGAAAAAAAACTTTGGATTAGTAAGAAAATAAATTTCCGTGGCCAAGAAAAAATTTTTCATGGGCATGGAAAAAAATTTTCATGCGGACAGAAATATTTTTTCGTATATGCAGAAAAATATTTTTGCATATGCAGAAATTTATTTTCGTATATGCAAAAATTTATTGGTGTGCGGACGGAAATAAATTGGCGTGCGGACGAGAGTGTGCGATGACGGGATGGGGGGATTATTCTTCTTGCAACTCTTCTATTCCGGCAAAGTAGAGTGATGAGATTTCATCAAAGAAAAAGCCGGCAAGCTCCTCTTTCACGGAGAAAGTCCATTGGTATCCGGAGAGAGAGCTTTCGGTATCTGCCGTCTCGGCAGAATAGGTCTTCGCCACACGCATGATGGTGTTGATGTCATCGAATCCGAAAGAGACTTTGTAGCGTCTGGCGAGGTCTATGGTGATGATTTCGGATGCCGCTATCGCCAGAGCGGCTGCTTCTTTGTAGGCTACGATGAGTCCGCCCGTCCCCAGCTTTATCCCCCCGAAGTAGCGAACAACGGCAACGAGGATATTGGTCAGCTCGGCGGAGTGTATCTGTCCCAAGATGGGCTTTCCGGCTGTGGAGGATGGTTCTCCGTCGTCGTTGGCTCTCTCTTGTCGCGTTCTCGTCCCCACGACATAAGCCCAGCAGACATGGCGAGCATCGAAATACTCTTTTCGCAACTTTGCCACCTCCTCCAGTGCTTCTTCCGGAGAGGCTACGGGGATGGCGAAGGAGATGAATTTGCTTCGCTTCTCGGTCAGGGCGCTTTGGGAGCGTTGAAGGATGGTCTTATATGCGGTCATTGCCGGTGAAGTATGGATAAGAGTTCGTTTCGCCAGTCGGCTCCGTTGTGGGGCATGATCGTTCGGAAGCCAAACTTTTTCCCCATCTCCACGTTTGCCTCTCCGTCGTCCACAAAGAGGGTTTTCTCCGGATCCATTCCGGAAATATCTATGGCTGCCTGAAAGATTTCGGCTTCCGGCTTGCACAGATTCATGTGATAGGAGCAAAAGGTCTTGTGGAAAAATCCTTCGAGCTTCCTTCTGTCGGGCAGGAAGGAGTTGCTATTACACCAATTGTAGATGAAAGGATTATTATTGCTGAGGAGATAAAGGTTGTAGTGAGGCAGAAGATGCTGCTCTATAAACTCAAACTTATAGGCTTGCGCTTCGCGGACAAAGCCGAGCAGGCAGTGCTCTATATCGTTATAGGTGTAGCTGCGCCCGTATCTCTGCGACAACGCCCGGACAAACTCGTAGGCGGAGAGCGTCCCTCGTTCAAGGTCGAGGAAAAGTCCGCTCTGCTTGTAGGGGTTAAGAAATTGGCGTGCATCATACACGCCAATCTCTTGAAATCTTTTTATGCTCTCCTCAATATCAAGATGGAGCAGGACGCCACCGAGATCAAGGACAATGTTTTCTATTTTCATCCGCAATGAGATTACTTCTTAAGCCATCTGTCGAACCAAGACCGGAAGCTTCTGTAGAACAACATTCCGTTTTGAGGCTTCAATATCCAGTGTGTTTCGTCCGGATACAACAACATCTCGGTAGGTATTCCTCTCATGCGTGCGGCATCGAAAGCCTGCATGCCTTGGGAAGCAAGGATGCGGAAGTCGTACTCCCCGTGACAGATGAAGATAGGAGTGTCCCACTCGCCCACAAAGCGGTGAGGAGAGGTGGCAAATGTTTTCTGTGCGGTGGCATTGCTCTTATCCCAGTATGGACCGCCCATATCCCAGTTGGCAAAGAACTTCTCTTCCGTTTCGAGATACTGCGCCTCAAGATTGAAGATACCGGCGTGCGCGAAGAACGCTTTGAAGCGTTTGTTGTGATGTCCGGCAAGCCAATAAGTGGAGAATCCGCCGTAACTTGCGCCCGTACATCCCAAACGATCTTTATCTATATAAGGAAGGGTGGCGGCATGGTCAATGGCAGCAAGGTAGTCTTTCATGTTCTGACCACCATAATCTCCGCTGATCTGTTCGAGCCACTCCTTGCCAAAAGATGGTAAGCCTCTGCGGTTCGGTGCCACAATGACATATCCGAAAGAAGAGAATGTATTGAGGTTCCAACGATAACTCCAGAACTGGCTCACCGTACTCTGAGGACCTCCCTGACAGTAAAGAATAGCAGGATACTTCTTATTAGGATCGAAGAACGGAGGCTTCACGAACCATGTGAGCATCTTCTTACCATCCGTAGTGTCTATCCATACCTTCTCCACTTGAGCCATCTCTATACCGGCAAGCACGGCATCATTTTCTGTGGTGAGCTTTGTGAGCTTGCCCAATCCTCTATTCTTCTTGGTTTTCTTTGCAGGAAGCTCCACGCGGAAGAGATCCGTAGGGTGAGTGAAAGACTGAATACCGGTAACGAAGGTACGACCATTGCCTGAGAATGCCGTTACATCGTGTACGCCTTCGGTTATGGCCTCTATCTTGTCTGTGGCAAGATCTATCTCGTAGATATTGGTAAGAGCTTCTATGGTAGCGACAAAGCGAATCTTCTTTCCATCGGGTAGCCAAACGAACTGATCTACATGGTGTTCAAAATCGGGAGCATGGTGCTTCTTCATCTGGGTCTTAAAATCCATCACAAACAGACGCTTAATATCCGCCTCATAACCATCGCGCTCCATGCTGACCCAAGCAATGGACTGACCATCCGGAGAAAACATAGGATTGGTATCGTAGCCCATCATTCCTTCCGAAAGATTTACCGTAGTGGCTGTCTCTGTATCGAAAAGATAGATGTCTGTATTTGTGCTTACAGCATACTCCAATCCGACTTTCTTGCGGCAAGAGTAAGCCAAGTATTTGCCTTCATTAGACCAAGCGAACTGCTCGATTCCGGCATGAGGTTTGGTAGGAGCCTCGAACCACTCATCCGCTCTAAGTACAGGTTGGACATCTCTGGCAATCTTATTGGAGCCGGCTTCTACCTTCGCAACAAATGGTTTCGGTATGGAGACCTTCCACTCGTCCCAATGCTTATACATAAGATCAGTATAGATCTTTCCGGTAATCTTATCAAGGTCTTTGTTTCTGTCTTTTGCTATATTGGGCAACTCCACATCTCTTACCACCACAACCTTTTCACGATTGGGAGAGAAAAGAAATCCGGTAACATCAAAGTCGAAACTTGAGAGCTGTACGGATGTCTTATTTACTGTGTGATAGAGCCATATCTGAGAGAAGTCTCCCGCCTTTGCAACATAAGCAATCTCCGTATCCGATAAGAATGTAGCCTGAGAAGCTTTCTTGTCCGTACCTAAAATTACCTCCGGAGCACCTTTGCCATCAAGACGCGCCAATACCACTTCGGAAAGAATCTTATTGTCCTTGATATTGGGCATGGATCGGCTATAAAGATACATCTGACCATTGGGAGAGAGTGTAGGTGCCGAAATACGAGTAAGTGAAAGTAAAACTTCCGGAGTCATTGCTTTCTTCTCCGTAGAAGCACCGGGAGTAGCTGCTGTTGCGGATCCGCTCCCGAATCCGATAGCAGCACAGAGGCATGCCATAAAGAATGTTTTTTTCATGTAGAATGTCTGTTGCTTATTTATACTTATTCTTAAATCCTCAATTAAAAGGAGCCATAAAATAGAGATCTCGTAAAGAAATGAAACAAAACCTCTTTTTTATTCCTCCGCTAAAGTACTAATAATATATCAGCCCTACAAAAGAACCTCTGCCATACCAAACAAGCAGTTATGGCAGAGCACAGAAAAAATGAAAGCCACACGTCTGTTGTGTAGCTTTCACTCTATATCGTAGCCCTAATAGACAAAATATAAATACTCCGATCGCTATCCTATTAAGGGGCTATACGCTCCAATGTCCACTCTCCTCTTTCATCTTGTACGTAAAGAAAACGATCATGCAGACGACTCTCACGCCCTTGCCAAAACTCTATCCTGTGTGGAACAACTTGATAGCCCCCCCACGAATCCGGTCTTGGAACTTCTCGTCCGGTATATTTGAGAGACTCTTTCATAAACTCCGTCATGATAAATGTACGAGATGGTATAGGTCTGCTCTGAGGAGAGATACGAGCTCCGACTCTGCTCTTATATGGACGAGTACGGAAGTAAGCATCCGAAACTTCCGAAGGAACCTTGGTGCAGACGCCCTCTATATGTATCTGACGTTCGAACTGATGCCATAGAAATGTAAGCGACACATAGGGATTTGCAGCTATTTGCTCCCCTTTTCGGCTCTCATAATTGGTGTAAAAAATAAACTTCCCATTCAAGATTTCTTTCAAAAGTACTGTCCGGGAAGAAGGATGACCATCAGGAGTTGCCGTCGTTACGATTACCGCCGTAGGTTCTATTGCTTGCTTTTCAACGGCCTCCTTTATCCACTCATCCACTTTTACAAGCGGATCTTTCGGCATATCCTTTCTATCAAGACTTCCGGCCTTGAAGTCTCGACGGATATCCTGTAGTTCTAAGCTCATAATGTATTATTAGTTAAAAATAGAAAGGTTCTAACAAGTGATGCTTTGTATGCTCTGCTCATGAAGTGCAAGTCCTCCTTCGGATGTTTCACGATAGATACTGGGAAGATCCTTACCTGTCTGCTTCATGACGGAAACGACCTGATCAAAAGAAACCCGGTGAGTACCATCGGAAAAGTTGGCATAAGTATTGGCATCCAAAGCACGAGCAGCTGCAAAAGCATTACGTTCAATACAAGGTATCTGTACAAGTCCGCAAACGGGATCACATGTCAACCCCAGATGGTGTTCGAGTCCCATCTCTGCGGCATACTCTATCTGTTTGAGTGTTCCTCCAAAAAGCTGATTCGCTGCTGCCGCCGCCATACTGCAAGCAACCCCGACCTCTCCCTGACATCCGACCTCTGCTCCGGAGATAGAAGCATTTGTACGTGCAACGTTACCAAATAACCCTGCAGTAGCCAATGCTCTATGAATACGCTTTGGAGTGAAAGAACGAGAAGTAGATAGGTGATAAAGCACTGCCGGCAATACACCACAAGAACCACAAGTAGGGGCTGTAACTATACGGCCTCCCGCTGCATTCTCTTCCGAAACAGCAAGGGCATAAGAGTAAACCAATCCTCTACTCTGCACATTACTGCCATATCCTTTGGCTCGAATCATATAATCCCCTGCTTTTCGACGCAGATTCAATCCGCCGGGAAGAATACCCACTTCATCAAGCCCTCTTTCCACTGCCTCCTTCATTACCTTCCACACTTCGTCCAAATGCTCCCAGATCTCAGGACCTTCGTACTTCTCCACATACTCCCAATAATGAAGGCTGTTGGCCTTACAATAGTCCATAATCTCCGTAATAGTATTGTGCGGATAAACTTCCTGGGATGTCCGTTCGTCAAACTCTTCATTGGCAAGAGAACCACCGCCTACACTAAAAACCAACCACTCCTTGATAAGGATGTTTTCTGCATCAAAAGCTTCAAACCGAATCCCATTGGGATGGAAGTCCAACTCTGTCTTAGGTTCCCATACAATGATCGTAGGAGCTATAGGACGCAGTACATCGAGAACCGCAACATCTGTCATGTGACCAACACCCGTAGCAGCAAGACTCCCATACAACGTTGTGCGGAAAGATGCTACTGTCTCAGGCAGATCCTGTATGAAGATCTCTGCGGCTCTTTTAGGTCCCATGGTATGACTTGAAGATGGGCCATTGCCTATCTTATATATCTGTTTGATAGATTCCATAAATACTTTTTCTACTCCGGAAAGAAATTTTATCTACACACGACTTTTTTTACCGAACAAAGATACCAATAAAGTATTATTGATAATCATATCAGATACTATTTAAGGTCGTCTCCGGAGAACGTAAAAGGGAGAAGCATTCTGTTATCTTCCAAGACAACACTTTTATCTTTTCCTGCAAGAATAACCTTGTACGGTTTATTGTAGCGATAAGAGACCTCTACCATGACCTGCCTACATGCTCCACATGGAGATATGGATGGTACTACCTCTCCACCGTGAATGGCTATGATAGCCAAGGCCTCTACGGAAGCATCCGGATATTGTGCATTTGCATAGAAGAGAGTTGTCCGCTCAGCACATATCCCGGATGGATAAGCTGCATTCTCCTGATTGGATCCGGCAACAATCGCCCCATTGGAAAGAAGAACGGCAGCCCCGACATGAAATCCGGAGTAAGGAGCATAAGCTTTTTCCGCAGCCTCTTGGGCTTTAGCTACAAGAGCCTGCTCCGTGTCCGACAACTTGTCATTAGAACGCAGATAGTATGGTATAGTAATTTGTTTCTGATTCATAACTTAAGTTTTTGTAACTTCTAAGATACGAAAAAGCTACTTTACAACGGAAAAATTCACGTTGTAAAGTAGCTTTTGGGATTGCTCTAAAAATATATACTATAAGCTGATCTGACGTAGTAGGATCCGAAGATTGCCCATACTCGTACTGCAAAACGCACGAAGAAGAGAGCCTCTCTTACTCTTCTACGCTTCTAAGCTTCTGAACATATCTGGCCTTTTCCATCTGTTTTCTCTTAGTTACAGAAGGTTTAGTAAAAGCCTGACGTGCTCTAAGCTCGCGAACGGCACCAGTACGTTCAAATTTTCTCTTGAACTTCTTTAGGGCTTTCTCTATGTTCTCGCCCTCTTTCAATTGTACTACAATCATGATTTGTGTATATAGCTATTATTTTATTATTGTATCCAAACTTGATTTAATGGAAAGGAGAGCAAGCTCTACTTTGGTGTGCAAAGATACTAAGAACTTTGCATATAAGCAAGATAGGGAATAAAGAGCTACTTTTATGTTACTTCACTTTGCTCGCTATCCATTCATTAATCGCTGCTACAAGCAGGCTATTTTCTTCAGAGGAGCGTGTACTTACCCCTATAAACTGATTGCTCAAGCCACAAACATCATCCGTTGTCCGAATATTGATATTGCGATGCTCTGCAAGGAAACGTGCCAGTTCTCTTCCGTCTCCGACATTCAGCTTGATCAAGAAGTAAGGAGTATTTGATGGTAAAACCTCTATCTCCGGTATTGCTGCAAGAGTAGAGCGAAACTCCTCCGCATTGCGCAACCACTTTCTCAAAGGAATAACAAACTGAGCCGGATGCACAAAAATATACTTCCCTGCCTCTTGTGCAATAGTGCTTATACTATAAGAAGCCACTTGCTTCTGCAACACCTTTCCAATGCCTTCCGGAGCAACAATATAAGCTAAGCGAAGTCCGGGTAGATTGTAACTTTTGGATACAGAAGAGAACATGATCATATTGCTCCTCTTGCCCATATCCGATGGCTTTAATGGATCGTCCAAGACATAATTTCCATAGGTAATATTAAAGATAAAAGTTACATTGGGGTGGCTATCCACCATATCCAAAATATCTTTTCTCCTGTACTGCTTACCGGAAACCGTGTTCGGATTTGCCATCCAGCAGAGATCTATTCCCGTAAAGTCCAACTCGGACAAACTATTGATCTCACCCGAAAGAACTATCTCGTGATTACTTGCCTCGCATCCCTCTATAAGCTTACCACCGCAAGGCGTAACAAAGAGAGATTTCTTTCGATCGAATATACGAGCTATCACATTAACAGCAGTGAAAGTTCCTGCCGTAATGATCAGATTTCCATCCTTGAGTTCATAGCGACGGGCCAACAGACGACGAAGCGACTTGGCATCCCTTTCCGGATAAGAAGATATTATATCTATCTGTTCTATCAGATGGCTTTTAAGCTTATCCAACGTGGCTCCATACCATACATTGGTACCGAAATCCATCGGTTGCTTTTGTTCAAGTCTTGCAGCTGTTGTTCTCATATCTTTACTGGTGTTGTGGGGTATATTTATATCCGTTTCCAAGTACAAAGTTACCAAAGAATTTACAGAAAGAAAGTCCAAATGGCTTTTGCCCTCTTTACAATTTGCAAAGGTTATGTCCCATACGCTCTTTCTTTGTGATCATATACTGATAGTTGTACTTGTTGGGCGTTACCTCTATGGGCACATTCTCTACTACTTCGAGCCCGTAGGCTTCAAGTCCGATGCGCTTTACGGGATTGTTAGACATGAGTCTCATCTTCTGTACACCCAACAGATGTAGCATACTTGCTCCCACTCCATAGTCTCTCTCATCAGCATTGAAGCCCAGATGTAAATTTGCATCTACTGTATCCAAGCCCTCTTCTTGCAATTTATAGGCTTCTATCTTAGCCATCAGACCTATTCCACGTCCTTCCTGATTCAAGTAGATTACCACACCTCGTCCTTCTTCTTCTATCTTTCTTAATGCGGAGTGAAGCTGTTCTCCACACTCACAGCGCATAGATCCGAAGATATCCCCTGTTGCACAAGAAGAGTGAACACGAACCAGCACCGGCTCTCCGTCTGCAATATCTCCCTTGATGATGGCTATATGCTCCAATCCGTTTGATTTCTGTTTGAATGGGACTATTGTAAAGTCTCCATACAGCGTCGGAAGATGGGCGGAGGCTCCTTTCTCCACTATCGAGTCGTAGCGGAGACGATATTGAATAAGATCTTTGATGGTAATGATATTGAGCTCAAACTGCTTGGCGATCTCTATCAACTGTGGCAGACGAGCCATGGTACCATCATCATTGATCACTTCTATAAGACACGCCACCGGTTCAAGACCTGCAAGTTTACAGAGATCTACCGAAGCCTCTGTGTGTCCTGCACGACGAAGTACTCCCTTTTCCTTTGCCTTCAGAGGACTTATATGTCCCGGTCTTGCAAGCATATTGGGTGTAGTCGCAGGATCGGCAAGAGCCAGTATCGTCATTGCTCTATCATACATGGATACACCCGTGGTACACCCCTTACCTATCAAGTCCACCGTCACAGTAAATGGGGTTTCGTGCAGAGAAGTATTATCCTGCACCTGCATAGGGAGCTGAAGTTGCGCAGCCCTGGTTTCGGATATTGGAGCACACAATACACCGCGACCATATCGCATCATAAAGTTGATGATTTCAGGAGTAACCTTTTCTGCCGCTATCACAAAGTCGCCTTCATTTTCGCGGTCTTCATCATCCACAACGATAACAATTTTACCCTGTTTTATATCTTCAATCGCCTGTTCTACACTGGCAAGTTGGAATTCCATAGCTTTTCTTTCCGAGTTATTTATATGTTTAATATGTTATATGTCCGTTTTTACGCTTCTCTACCGGCATATTCCCGAAGCGATGTCAGTGTTACCTGCATCTGCTTGAGCGATTTACGAAGTTGTCGAGTACGTATATAGTAATATCCGAAAACCATTAGCCCCAAAGGAAGAAGTATCATCAATAATTTATTGAGCCATCCAAACCTTGACTGAGGCAAGAACGCTATTGTCGAGAGCAAGGGTACTTCTGCCAGTTTGGATACCAACAGCAGATCCCGGCTATTAGCCAAATACTCCACAAGCTGCTCTGTACGCATCACAAGATTTCGTCTGGACTTCTGCGCATCTTTGTCCAAGAAGAGAGCCCGATAGCTAAGAAGCGGAGCTTCCTGCTCTTGCTTTACCAAGCGATCGAGATCATCTATTTCAGCCATAGCTCTGCTCTTCTCCACATCGACCATGGTAACTTCTTTGAACTCTACCTTACGAGCCGTAGCCGATCCGAATAGCTTCTTAACAAAGAGTATATACGCATCCACATTCAGTTTGGAAGAGTCTTTGGTCGCAATGTAGCTCAGCCAAATGCCTATCGGTATCAACACCATTGTCGGAAGCCAAATACCGAACCACACCATCCACTTTCCGTCACGTCCCATTCTGTATCCGATGGAATCCATGATAAAGTAAAAGATAAAAAAGAGCACTGCTATGATGGATGGAGTACCGAGTCCGCCCTTACGAATGATCGCACCAAGCGGGGCCCCGATAAAGAAGAAGACGATACAGGCAATAGGTATGGTCAGTTTCTTATGCCACTCTATTAGATTTCGTCTGTACACACGGCTCTGATCCTCCACTATCGTCTGATCGAATGCAATGGACTCTCTGTTCGAGCTGAGCGACTCACGAGCTTGAGATATTATGAAAAGACGTTTCTCAAGATCTGCCTTCTCTAATTTCTTATATACATTGAACGTTTCTTTCTCCTCATCCGAAAGTTTGGCATATCTGTTTTCGGGATTTGCCAAGACGATCTCCGAGGTATTTTCAGAGGCATTCGAGACCTCTTTTTTCTGCTGGTCCGTACCGCTGAGATCAGGCATTTCGGGATAGACAACCCCTTGCTCCATTTGCGAAGCAGCCGTATCCGTAGCTGTATCCGAACCTGCAGCGATGCTGTCCTCGTTGAAGCCCTCGGCATAAGAAGCGGCAAGAAACTCTTCTTCCGTTTGGATGATGTCCGAACCCTCTTCCGGCTTATCAAAGACCCGGCTCGGAGTACGCACGGTCCGTTCCGAAGCAAATGTCTTCAGATAAGACTTATTGAGCATCAGCGTTGCCACCTCTGCCTGAAGAGAGTCCACCACAAATCTCATGGAGTCCGTATAGTGTCCGAGCTGTTGAATATTCTTTCCGACAAACTGGGATGAAATCACGTCTTGATCCATCAAGCTAAAAGAGGCATCATATGCAGAGACAAGATCTTTCTGTTCAAAAGTTTCCCGACGATACGGAACAAGCTCTCCATAAGGGTCGGATGCGTGTCCTCGGAGATTCTCAAAAGACTCACCGCTATACAGTCTCATCACCAGTTTATTGCTCTCTGCATAGGAGAAGAGACGTGCAGAGTCCGCCAGAATAATGCGTGCATCCGAATGTCCTTGCGAAAAATCGTAGATGATCACATCCCTTAGCATCTTTTTCTGGACATCTTTCTTCTTGACGTAGATGCTCATACGCGGAATACGGCTGTAAAACGAACCTTCTGGGATTTCAAGCTCCGGAGCTTTGTTACTCGCCGAAAAGTAAAGGGTATAAAACTTAACCTGACTCTTGATCAGCCAGTCGTTCTGAAACGTATAGCTTCCTATTGCCAGCAGAACCACCACCACAAAGACCGGCTGCATTACCTTATAGAGCGGAATCCCGGCTGTCTTTATTGCCAAAAGTTCCAGCTTCTCGCCCAGACTGCCGAAGGTCATCAGCGAAGCGAGCAGCACCGCTAGAAAGAGTGCTTGCGGAACCACCGATACGGCAGCATAGAGGATCAGTTCGAATAGCAAAAATCCGTCTATTCCCTTGCCCACAACATCCTCCACGATACTCCAAAGAGCCCGCATCACCACTACGAACCATGCGATGAGAAAGTTCATAGCCAAGAGCGGGAAAAACTTTTGAAGCGTATATACGTAAAGCCTTTTTGTTCCTAACATCTATGTTGTAAGCCGTCTGTGTATGAGTGTTTCGTTCTTTGCCCAAAGCCTTATCCCGGCTTTAGACATCTGCAAAGATAGGGATATTTACCGATAATGAACCCCATCCTTCTCCGGCAGTTACGAGACACTCTCTGTATGGCGATCTGTCGCAGGCTTACAGGGATTTTGAAGTAGGATCGCAAGGCATCATGGTGCGCAAAGCGTAACTCCAAGGCGGTGCGAGGGAAAAAGAGGTAATAGCAGACGGAGAAGATAATCCTTCTGAAGGAAACGATAGAAGAGCGGAAAGCAGATGCAGGAGCATCGCTTTCTGCTCTTTTTTTTGTGGAGGCTTTTGCGTCTGAATCTGTTCAGAAAGTAGAACAAACAGGTTTAGAACTTTGGTTGAACCCTTTCGGAGATCTAAAGCAGGGCGCGATTATCGGACATTGAGGTTTGATTGGTCGAGAACAAGGCGCGAGTTGCAGCACTCAAGCGATGAATTGTGTCAGTCAAGGCATGATTTCAGACAGCAAAACTATTCAGAGGAAGTTTTATAAGCGTTTATCTCAAGTTGTTTCAGTATTCGATATATGATTTCTCTGTTATGCGTTTTGTTCAATTAGATTATTAAATGAGAAAACAATAAAATGAGTTGTTATGAAAAAAGTACTATTTCTATTATTGGTTGCATCCTTATCCATGGCAGGATGCAAGAAAGATCCCAAAGAGCCTGCAAAAGCTCCCACGGTGGCAACCGGCTCTGTTTCCAACATCACCACAANCACAACAAGTTTCGAGTGCGAGGGGAATGTCTCCGCAGATGGCGGAGCGGCGGTTACGGATCGTGGCGTCTGCTATGCCATGAGTTCGTCTCCCACTATTTCCAACGATAAAGTCTCCGGAGGCTCCGGGACCGGCAGCTTCAAGGTAAGCATCGGCAACCTTACTCCGGGCAAGGTCTACCATGCTCGTGCGTACGCAACCAATTCCGCCGGTACGGCTTACGGTCAGGCGGTGAAAGTAACCCTGGTGAAGGTGGTGGAAGGCATCGCTGTATCTCCCACGGAAAAGAGCGTGGTAGAGGGCGAGAAGTTCAAGATTCAGGTAACGTTCTCACCTGCGGATGTTCCGAACAAGGCTGTAACGTGGAGTTCGGACAAGTCGGAGGTGGCATCCGTTGACAGCAACGGAGAGGTAACCACGCATAAGGAAGGCAGTGCCACCATTACTGCTACATCCGTGGATGGCGGTAAGACAGCCTCCTGCCGGGTAAC
>NZ_JRAH01000043.1:0-4544 GCF_000768755.1 Porphyromonas sp. COT-108 OH1349
ATTGGATGTCGAAGATACTCCGCCTGCCGGCAACAGCATGACGATGACGACAGAGAAAAAGGTAGGCGAAAAGATAGAGTTGCGCATGAATGCCGAACCGGCAGACCGTCCGGACATCTGGATAGACCTGAACAACAACAAGGTCAAAGATGCAGGCGAGAGCGTAACCGAATTTGGCATCAATAAAGGGTACACACTCGCTGCACAGACCGTTACGGTGTATGGAAAGGTAAGCTACTTGAACTGCTATGGTCAGAAGATAACCTCCCTGGATGTGAGCAAGAACACNTACACACTCGCTGCACAGACCGTTACGGTGTATGGAAAGGTAAGCTACTTGAACTGCTATGGTCAGAAGATAACCTCCCTGGATGTGAGCAAGAACACCGCTTTGACAGGATTGGTCTGCTACTCTAACAGTCTCACCTCCCTGGATGTGAGCAAGAACAAGGCTCTGACATCTCTGGACTGCGAGAAGAATAAAAACCTAAGCTCCGTAAAGATCAGTAGCAGTATAAACAACTATTTGGACTGCAACGACTGCAAGCTGAGCGCGGAGACACTGAACGAGATATTCACCACGCTTCCCGATGTGAAAGAGCAGACCGAAGGGAAGAAAGAGCTATATATCAAAGGTAATCCGGGTACGGCAGCGTGCAACAAGAAGATAGCCGAAGACAAAGGCTGGAAATTGGATGTGGATGATACTCCTCCTCCGTCTGTTCCTAACCAAATGACGATGACGACAACGAGAGCCGCCGGCGATAAGATACAGCTTTGGATCGACGCCGAGCCGGCAGACCGTCCGAATGTCTGGATAGACCTGAACAACAACAAGGTCAAAGATGCAGGCGAGAGCGTAACCGAATTTGGCTCCGATAAAGAGTACACGCTCGACTACTCTCAGACCGTTACGGTGTATGGAAAGGTAACCGAGTTGTCCTGCTACTCTAACTCCCTCACCTCTCTGGATGTGAGCAAGAATATAGCTTTGAAAGTGTTGGACTGCTCCTATAACTATAACTCCCTCACCTCGCTGGATGTGAGCAAGAACGCTGCTTTGAGAGGGTTGTACTGCTCCTATAACTCCCTCACCTCGCTGAATGTGAGCAAGAACACCGCTTTGACATCGTTGGACTGCTCCTCTAACTCCCTCACCTCGCTGGATGTGAGCAAGAACACGGCTTTGACAGTGTTGAACTGCTACTCTAACTCCCTCACCTCGCTGGATGTGAGCAAGAACAAGGCTTTGAAAATATTGACTTGCGGCTCTAACAAGTTTACCTCGCTGGATGTGAGCAAGAACACGGCTTTGAGACGATTCTCCTGCGAAAAGAACCCGAATCTAAGCTCCTTGAAGATCTCGAGCAGCATAAATGATGCGTTGTGGGTCAACGGCTGTAAGCTGAGTGCGGAGACGCTGAACGAGATATTCCGCACACTTCCCGATGTAAAAGGGCAGACAGAAGGCGAGAAAGAGCTATATATCAAAGNCAACGGCTGTAAGCTGAGTGCGGAGACGCTGAACGAGATATTCCGCACACTTCCCGATGTAAAAGGGCAGACAGAAGGCGAGAAAGAGCTATATATCAAAGGTAATCCGGGCACGGCGGCGTGCAACAAGAAGATAGCCAAGGACAAAGGCTGGAAATTGGATGTCGAAGATACTCCTCCTCCTCCTGCCGGCAACAGCATGACGATGACGACAACGAAAGCCGTCGGCGAGAAGATAAAGCTTCGGATCTATGCCAAACCGGCAGACCATCCGAATATCTGGATAGACCTGAACAACAACAAGGTCAAAGATGCAGGCGAGAGCGTAACCGTATTTGGCTCCTCTCAAGAGTACAAGCTCGGCTCCCGGACCATTACGGTGTATGGAAAGGTAACCGGGTTGTCCTGCGGCTCTACCTCCCTCACCTCGCTGGATGTGAGCAAGAACACCAAGTTGGAATGGTTGTACTGCGACGAAAACTCCCTCACCTCGCTGGATGTGAGCAAGAACACCGCTTTGACAGAGTTGTCCTGCTACTCTAACTCCCTCGCCTCGCTGGATGTGAGCAAGAACACCGCTTTGGAACATTTGTCCTGCTCCTCTAACTCCCTCACCTCGCTGGATGTGAGCAAGAACACCGCTTTGACACATTTGTACTGCAACTCTAACTCCTTCACCTCGCTGGATGTGAGCAAGAACACCGCTTTGGTACATTTGTCCTGCTCGAATAACCTAAATCTAAGCTCCTTGAAGATCTCGCGCAGCATAAATGATGAGTTGAGCGTCTACCGCTGTAAGCTGAGCGCGGAGACACTGAACGAGATATTCCGCACGCTTCCCGATGTAAAAGGGCAGACCTCCGGCGATAAGATGATCTGGATCAATTACAATCCGGGCACGGATGCGTGCAACAAGAAGATAGCCGAAGACAAAGGGTGGACGGTATACTGATTAAGATTGAGGGGAATTTCCCTCACCCCGAAGTGGCGGGACATAAAATATTGTAGACAAATTCGGGCAGTGCCGGTGCGATAAGTGCCGGCACTGCTTTTTTGTGCCGAGACGGAAAACCGGGATCGGGAAAAGAGAAAAGGTCGGTTTCGGAGAGCATGAAAATTTCGTACGTACGAAAAAAATTTTATGTACGTAGAAAATTCAAGATAGGATTATCTTATTGAGCAACAAGGCGTTACCAATAAGAGAGTGGTGGGCAGGTAACGATTTGGAAATGAGCGAAGTGCTTTTTGTTGCTTGTGTTTGTTCTAACAAAGAACGCTTACTTTATCTTCAGCAAAGATACTCTTTTGCGTGAGAAAGTGAGCATTCCGTCATGATTTTCTTTTTGGAGGAGGAAGTGTCTGTTTTTATATCCTTTGTCCCCGCTTCTTTTTCTTGTTGGCTTCGTGGCGAAGTCTTCTCTGAAAGGCGGTCTCGGCATAATCCTCTCCGTGGACTTGGAAATCCAGCGCACTGCCGACACCTGATGCAATCCCTTCTGCAACATCCACCACGCTTTCAACAAGGCTTGGTACTGGTTGTAGCTTTTCTTCCTGTACAACTTCTTTCGGCTGATAAATCGGAACTGAAGAGTGGTAGGGAGTGGCATAGGAGAGCCCGAATTGTTTCAACAGTGAGTTGTATCCGAACTCTCGTCCTATTTCCGAAGCCTTGAAAGTCTGCCCCTCAAAAAGAAATTTCAGACCATAGATTCCCCCTTTCTTGTTCATCATCTGTTCCACGGTTACTCCTTGTCGTCTCAATTCATATCGAAAGGAAGCGTAGCCATTCACTCCGCCATTTGCATACTTTCCCAACAGTCCGTAAACCATTGTACGCAGTTTATCCTTACT
This sequence comes from Porphyromonas sp. COT-108 OH1349, assembly GCF_000768755.1. Classification (NCBI taxonomy): domain Bacteria; kingdom Pseudomonadati; phylum Bacteroidota; class Bacteroidia; order Bacteroidales; family Porphyromonadaceae; genus Porphyromonas; species Porphyromonas sp. COT-108 OH1349. Next base: position 3,346 of record NZ_JRAH01000043.1, read on the forward strand.
CGCCTCCCGTGTTTGATGGGCTCTCGGCTTTTGAGATCGCTTTGTTGCCCGTATCTCATTGGCAATCGTCAGACCGTGCTTGCGACTCAACTCTTCCGCCACTCGTGCTGCTCGATTGCTCACAAAGGTCGTATCATAGACAACTCTATCCACACTGATTCGATTGGCGATGATATGAATGTGTAGGTTATCCGTATCCTTGTGCGTAACGGCAACGGCTTGATGCTTTTCCAACCCCATGGCTTGTATAAACTCAGACACCAGATGTCGGAGCTTCATAGCGTTCATCTTTGCTTCATCTGCGGGAGCAATGCCGATTTCAATTCTCAAGAACTTATTGCGACAACGACTATTGTAATCACTCAACAGGCACATCTCTTCGTATATTCCTCTTGGCGTGTCTGAACAAAGCTCTTGAAATAAGAGCCTGTTCTTGAGTTTTGCCTCCCTGAAAATATACTCCAAGGCTACCTTTCCATGTGCTATGGCTTTGCACTTAGCGATCATTGCGCTCTATCTTTAAGATATCATACACCTCGTCTACAACTCGATGGCGAGGATTATAAAACCGCTTAAAAGCCTCCAATGAGACGAGCGAAAGATTCTTGGTCATGACTACCCACGAGGCATCCTTCGTCTTAATGAGGTTGGAGATATGGGTAAAGAAATGGGAGATGCGTTGCAAGATCCGAACGGCTTCCTGTTCGTTTGCATCCAACTTCGGGATAGCAATGACCTCTCCCGTCAGAAGCATCTCACGAGAGAATTCGGATAGTTTCTTTCCCGATTGCTCTGCACGCTTTTGTATCTTTCGTTGTTCCTCTTCAGANTATTATTTCCCTTGTTTCTTCTCTCTTTATCTGTTTTTGGTTTCATCTTAACTTGCTTATTAAGGCATCCCAGCCGATGAGAACGAAGTGATTACGGCTACCCTCCCGAACCAACGAGAGAGGAGGCAAGAGCAGTTTGTGGCTACAAACTGACGTCTTGCACTACTACCGATGAATACTCTTTGTAACTGATACGATTGGCTTTCATCTCTTCCTTCTTTCCCTCCTGAGAATGCCGATTGTTCATTTCGTTACTGATGGCTCGGAATGCCGAGATTAGAGTTTGCGCCAGTGTTCTATGTCGTCTCCGTACTCTTCCAAATGTTGAAGAGCAATACGTTCTAAGAAACTTGAAACATTGGCTCCATA
>NZ_JRAH01000005.1:0-332 GCF_000768755.1 Porphyromonas sp. COT-108 OH1349
GTTCCATCCAGTCAAGAAAGGTCTCTCTATCCAATAGTTCCATCCTTTATCTTCCTACTTTTAAGTTTGAAGTTATGCCGTAGTTCTTCCATGTTCTTAGGATTACAGTAGAGACTTCTGTTGCGTATCGCCTCCTCGATGTCATGTAGGTCGTAGTAGCAACGCCCATAGATCATCTTGTAGCCGATTCGGTCTGCACTGCGCATACGCTGGAGGGTACGTTTACTGATACCGAGTATCTCGGCTAACTCATCATTGGAGATAAGGCGGTTTTCATACTCCGTCTTTGCCTTTTTCTCCTGCTCCACATACCGAAGAATCTTTTCTATCTT
>NZ_JRAH01000006.1:0-325 GCF_000768755.1 Porphyromonas sp. COT-108 OH1349
CTTTCGTAGTCCCAGGCAGATTTGAACTGCCGACCTCTACATTATCAGTGTAGCGCTCTAACCAACTGAGCTATAGGACTGGATAGCAGATCGTACTCCGTACAGACTCACGCCACTCATTTCGACCCCTCTCTTCCGGATCGAATGATATATTGTACTATTGAATACATTCTCAACAAGCAGACAGGGTACATTACCCTTCATACCCAAGTAATAGCTGTCTGTCATTTATATAAACAACAGACACGAATACTTCGCTCCAGAAAGGAGGTGTTCCAGCCGCACCTTCCGGTACGGCTACCTTGTTACGACTTAGCCCCAGTTA
>NZ_JRAH01000007.1:0-392 GCF_000768755.1 Porphyromonas sp. COT-108 OH1349
CGGTTCGGCATTCATGCGCAACTCTATCTTTTCGCCTACCTTTTTCTCTGTCGTCATCGTCATGCTGTTGCCGGCAGGCGGAGTATCTTCGACATCCAATGTCCAGCCTTTGTCTGTGGCGATCTTCTTGTTGCACGTATCCGTACCCGGATTGCCTGAGATATAGAGCTCTTTATCTCCGGTGCTCTGCCCTTTCACATCAGGAAGCGTGGTGAATATCTCGTTCAGTGTCTTCGCGCTCAGCTTGCAGTCGTTGACCCCCAACCTATCATTTATGCTGCTCGAGATCTTCAGGGAGCTTAGATTCGGGTTAATCGAGCAGTAGAATATTGTCAAAGCCGTGTTCTTGCTCACATCCAGCGAGGTGAGGGAGTTATGGGTGCAGGACAACG
>NZ_JRAH01000008.1:0-41157 GCF_000768755.1 Porphyromonas sp. COT-108 OH1349
CGTTCTCCTCATTATATGGTGATACCGTTGAATTGTTCTATTTTGCTCAACTTATCAGAAAGGGCTTCCATATCTCGACTCTCTTTTTCATGGGTAATCTTAGCATAGATTTGGGTAGTTCGGATATTCGTATGTCCAAGTATTTTAGAAAGGGTCTCAATAGGGACTCCATTGGTCAAACAGACTTCTGTTGCCATAGTATGGCGACTGGTATGCCATGTAATAGCCTTTTCGATACCACATTGTCGGATGATTTTCTTGATATTCTTACAAGCAGTTATATAGTGCGGAGCGGGAAAAAGGAAGTTATCCTTTGCTAGTCCCTCGTACTTCTCGATGATTTTTAGGGGAATGTCCAAAAGCATGATATTGGACTCCACACCCGTCTTCTGTCGCTTGGTCATAATCCAGAGTTTCCCATCAAAAGATGTTCGGATATTGTCTTTAGTCAAGTTCTTCATATCAGTAAAGGATAAGCCCGTAAAGCAACAGAATACGTACAAATCCCGAGCAAGTTCGATTGATTTGCGACGGAACTTTAAATCCAAGAGTTGGCGGATCTCATCTTTGGTCAGATAATCTCGGTCGGTACTTTCAGCGGATATACTGTAATCCACAAACGGGTCACGGATTATCCATCCGTGATTTTGGGCAATAGTAATCATACGACGCAAGGGCATCATATAAATCCATACTGTATTATGGGAGCATTGCTTTTCGGTGCGTAGAAAGATTTCGAAATCGGTGATGAAAGCCGGAGTTAGTTCTTTTAGCGCAATGTCGCTGACACGATAGCGGGTCTTGATGAACTCCTCCAAATGCTTATAGACCATACAATACTTACTATAGGTAGATGGGCTTCGTAAGCCTGCATCAACCTGTTTGACGAAGTCTTCATTGTGCTGGGCGAAGACTTTCAGCAGGGTTTCATGTCGCATTTCCAAACCTAAAAAGGCGTTCTTCACTTTCTCTGCAGTGACATAGTTGTCCCTCTCGGCAATTTCCTTGTATTTGGCATTGATGCCGACACGTATCTTGTCCAAGAAGCGGTTTGTCTCCAATGCCACGCTACTTTTTCCCAATGCACGATTACTTTTGATGTCCCATAAATCGGGGTGAATATCACATTTGCAACTGAACTGGGCTATCGTACCGTCAATGGTGATACGACACATAATGGGAACAGAACCGTTCTTCTTGGGAGCATTCTTTTTGAGGTAGAACAAAACCTTAAATGTACTACGCATAACTCTGACTTTTATGGTTTACAAAACTATTTATTGTCAGGTTATTCATTGCTATGCAAAGTATTGTCTTTCAATGGTAAAGAAACCACAGACAATTAAAAGGCTTCTTTTCTACCATCAAAATATCTTTGTCAAAGATAATCCCCAAAATGCAAGTCGGATTTTGCCCTATTCGTTACCGCTTTTCCCAAATCTCATATTCAAATGAGGTGGTAATGTTTTGGTAACGCTACTCTGTCCGGAGGTGGCATAAACCTGTCCTTTCAAGGTTTTCTGCCAGATGGCTTAAAGCCCCTAACTTACTGTGTCACAACTCATTTTCACCATTCTGCTTTTTTTAGACCTTTTGGGATAGATTTTCTTTGAAAAGCACTAAAGGTTTTGGAAGAAAGCACTAAAGGTTTCGGGAAAAAGCACTAAAGGTTTTGAGGAAAAGCACTAAAGGTTTCGGGGAAAAGCACTAAAGGTTTCAGGAAAAAGCACTAAAGGTTTCTGGAAAAAGCACTAAAGGTTTTGGAGAAAAGCACTAAAGGTTTTGGAGAAAAGCACTAAAGGTTTTGGAGAAAAGCACTAAAGGTTTTGAGGAAAAGCACTAAAGGTTTCTGGAAAAAGCACTAAAGGTTTTGAGGAAAAGCACTAAAGGTTTCGGGGAAAAGCACTAAAGGTTTTGAGGAAAAGCACTAAAGGTTTCGGGGAAAGTACCTAATCTTTTTAGAATAAAAAAAAAGAGGCTGCACCAAACTTGCATTTGATACAGCCTCTTTGTGGCTCTATTTATTTAGAATAGCTTCTATTCTCTAAATAGCTTCGAGTGTTGAGAGATAAACTCTGAGATTAAGCTTCTGCAGGAGCTTCTTCTTCAGCAGCAGCCACTTCTTCTGCTGTGCCTTCTGCTTCAGCTGCGGCTTCTTCAGCAGCAGCTTTTGCTGCTTCTTGTTTAGCCTTTTCTTCTGCAGCCTTCTTTTCTCTTAGAGCTTCGGCTTTAGCCTTGTTTACTTCTTTTTCTGCTTCAAGACGTTGTTTTGCTTCAGCGTTCTTTGCTTCCACAAGCTTTTGTCGCTCTGCTTGGAAGCCTTTTACCTTTGCTTCTTTCCAAGCGTCAAAACGTCTTTGTGCTTCTTCGAGAGTAAACTTCTCTTTCTTAACACCACCAAGGAGGTGCTTCATGAGCAGAACACCTTCTCTTGAGAGGATGTTTCTTGTAGTGTCTGTAGGTTGTGCGCCTACGTTCAGCCAATACAATGCTCTTTCAAAGTTCAAATCCACTGTAGCAGGATTGGTATTTGGGTTGTAAGTACCCAAACGCTCAATGAATTTACCGTCGCGCGGTGCTCTGCTATCTGCCACCACGATTCTGTAGAAGGGATAACCCTTGCGACCGTGTCTTTGCAATCTAATCTTAGTTGCCATTAATTTTGAAAATTAAGAATGTGAATAATTGATTTGTACGGCTTCCTCCCGTGAGCTACGCGTAACTCGGAGGAAATCAGGCACAAAGGTACGTTTTTAATTTTTATTCTGCAAGAGAAAGATCTATCACTCCCGTATTGAAGTATTTAAGGGTGATGGTACGCATCAAGCGGTTGTAGATAGCTCGGATATGCGTGGCTTTTGCTTCGGCATATTTATTCTTGACGATCTCCCATTCGTAGCTGCTAATCCTCCCCGCATCAAACTCCAATCCTGCAAGGCGAAGACTCTCTTTGGCATATTCTTCGTTGGATTTGGCTTGCTTGTGCTGTTCGATGGATTTGTTCAGGTCTATTTTTGCCAGAGATATGTTTTGCTCTTCTTCTGCCTGCTTTATCTTCAGGTCGTTCTCCATCTGCCGTTTTTGCAGAGTTGCACGCTTGATACCGCTTCTGATCTGTCCTTTCGAGAATATCGGGATGTTTAGAGACAGTCCTATGTATGTACGTCCGTTGCTTTTCATCTGATCTGCAAACGGGATGTTCACTCCTTTGAGATTCTTATCGAGAGAGAAGTAGTATCCGTTGCTGTATCCGGCATTCATGGAGAGTGAGGGCCAAAGAGCGGCTTTTGCGCGTTTGATGTCATATTCGGCTTTGTCTACTTCTCCTTGTGCTAGAGCGATGGTGGGGGAGACCCAGTTGACGTTTTTTGTCTCTGCATCGCTCAGGAGGAGACGTCCGAGGATTTCTTCGGCAGAAGTGGTCGCGATGTCGATGTCGAGATCTTTGCCTGCTCCCATATCGAAGAGAAGGTTGGCTTTAGCTCTTTCTGCATCGGCTTTGGTTTCTGCTACGCTCAACTTGTCCGATCCTGCTTGGGTTTGGAGTTCCATCAGCTTGGATTCCGGGAGCTTTCCTGCCTTCACGCGAGCTTCTGTTTCGTTCAGGTTTTTCATTGTCAGTGCAAGGCGTTCTTCCGCAACCTGTACGATCTCTTTGGCAAGAAGCAGGTTGATGTAGCCTTCCACTATTTTTAGGGCAACTCTGTCTTCTGCTTCTCGTATGATGAATGGTGTCTGCTCGTGTGCGAGCTTGCTTTTCTTGTAGTGATACCATTTGGCTCCACCTTCAAACAGCGACAGACCGGCTCCTATGGAGAATGACGTGTTACCGGAGCTGACATCTCTGAACACTCCCGATTTATCTTGAGAGCGTCCGAAGGAGAGGGATTCTCCCACAGACCCACCAAGATTAGGAGTAAAAGCCATCTTGGAGTCTTTCAGTTCGATCTCGATAGCATCTATCCTGTTTTGAAGGTTTATCAACATCGGGCTGTGCAGCTTGGCATATTCGATACATTCCGACAGCTTTTTCTCCTGAGCCTCTGCCCGATTCAGGGGTAAAAACAGAGCCAAAATAAGGGAGAAAAATGGCAGGTATAAAGGTCTCTCAAAAAAGCAATAAAGGTTTCTTGAAAAAGCACTAAAGGTTTCTCGAAAAAGCACTAAAGGTTTTTGAAGAAAGCAATAAAGCTTTTTGGAGAAAGCTCTAAAGCTTTTTGAGGAAAGCAATAAAGAGCTCTTGAAAAGGGGGCGAGGGTTTTTGGAAAAAGGAGCGTTGGTCTCTCTGAAAAGGTATGTCGGTTTCATGACTTGTGCTTAAAATCTTTATTTCTTATTGCCTCTTATGATCTCATTTTCGGTCAGACCGGAAAGGACTTCCACTTTGAGTCCGTCCGATATTCCGAGCTGAACTTCTTTCTTTTCAAAGTCTTCTTCTTTGCTACCCCCTTTGGAGACGTAGACAAAGCTTTTGTCGCCTTCGTAGTAAACACATTTTTCCGGGATGGTCATCACGTTTTCTTTCCTGTCCAAAATGATTTCGGCATTGCTGCTGAAACCGGCACGTATGCCTGTCAGGTCTGTTTTGTCCAGAGCAGCTTTTACTTCAAACATTACAGAGCCGGATGTCTGCACACCTTTGGGAGATACATACTCTACTGTCGCAGGGAATGTCTTCTTCGGCATTGCTCCTATTCTGATGGTAACATCGGCGCCCACCTTGATCTTTGCCACATCGCTTTCGTTCACATTACCTATGAAGAGAAGATCTTTGAGGTCTGCAATGCTTACGATGGTGGTACCTTCGTTGAAGTTGTTGGACTGTATGACGCTCTGACCGACCTTTACGGGTTGTTCCAAGATAAGACCCGAAACGGTGGCGCGTACAAGGGTGTTGTTGGAGCTTTTGGTGGATGCACTGGATCCTTTGCTTACCAGTTCGAGAGTCTCTTTGGCAGAGTTGTAGTCGATGGTTGCACGATCAAAAGCAGCTTTGCTCTCTTGGAATCGTTCTGTGGCAAGTACTTTTTGCTCGTAAAGGGACTTGTCTCTCTCGTAAACTTCTCTTACCTGATTCAGCTGTATAAGCGCTGTCTCGACTCTGGCTTGTGCATTTTGTACGGTGGCAATATCCGGAACCATCGCTATACGGGCTACAAGTTCGCCGGCTTGTACCATCTCTCCGGGTTGCTTCAAAAGCTCGGCAACGATACCGGTCATTTGAGGTTTGATGAGGACAAGATCTCGTGGCTCGATACTTCCTGTAAGGATCGTGTTCAGCTCCACAGTGTCATTGGTGGTTGGGTTTAGGGTTTCGTAGGCAACAGTCTTGTTCCCGGTTTTGGAAATAATGGTTCCTACAACAGAGATTACTACTAAGGCAATCACAACGCCCAGTATCACTTTTAATACTCTTTTTTTCTTGCTCATGATGGTTTATGTTTTTGTGTTTAATGTATTCGGATTATAATAGTATGTGATTTGTTTTATTCATCTCTTATTGCATCTATGGCTTTCACCTCAAGGGCTTTGTAAACCGGAAGAAGGCCGGCAAGAATACCGGAGACCAAGACAATAAGTATTGAAATGATCAGGATATGAAGCTGAGGATAAGGCGAGACGATAAACTCTCTGATACCGTTTATATTTTCTACCACACTTCCGATGCCGAGAGCTACAAGCAGACCAAGGAATAAGCCGGTAAAGCCTGCAAGAGAGATGATAAAAACAGATTCCAAGATAAACTGCTCGAATATATCTCTCGGCTTGGCTCCCAAAGCTCGGCGCACTCCGATCTCTCTCTGTCTTTCTCTTACCGTTACCAAAAGAATGTTGGAAACACTGATGATACCGGTAATGAGAGTTCCCATCCCTATAAGCCAGACTAAGATCTTTACGCCTCCCGTAATCATGCCGAAGAGACCAAAGATGATTCTCATCCCGGCAGAGATAAGCACATCTTTATCTTCCGGATGGATGTGGTACTTTCTTGAGAAATAAGAGAAAAGCTCCTCTTTTACTTCCTCTTCCGAAATATCCTGTTTGGGCGTTCCCAATAAAAGAACATTTGCTTCGGGGTTATCATTTGCCACGAATGGAAGGGGAATATAAGCAGAGTATGCCGAATTAGGGCCGAAAACCTGCATGTTCGCTTCCCCTGTTACTCCAATCACCCGAAAAGACATTCCTGAAACAAAAATGTGTTTGCCTAAAGCATCTTCCGGAGAGTCGAAGAGAGATTTTAAGACATTCATTCCAATGACGCAGACATTCTTCTTATCCACTATGTCTCTATCCGATAGAAGCCTGCCCGCAATCAATGCCGGGCGGTTTTGTTCCAAGTATCCTGTTGAGACACCCATCATATAGCCTCTGCCTTTCTTTTGAGTAGAGTTTATCGTACTCATCCAGCCTCCGTTCTGATTTTCCCAGATCATGGAGCAGACCACGTTGCTTAGTGTCTTGCTCTGTTTTTTGATTTGCAAATAATCATCATAGGTTGTCTCCAGCCTTCTATTGTTTTTATATCCTTGATAGGGGCGAGTGGTGGTGGAGAGCATATAAGCTGTGAGGTTGCTCGAAACGGACTCTATCTGTCTGTTCATCCCATTCTCCATCCCGATACCTATGCTTAGCAGTACTGTAAAGATGAACATCCCGAAGAAGACACCCATGGAAGTCATTACACTTCTACGCTTATTGGTGCGTATGGTGTACCATATTTCGGTCTGTCTTTCTTTGTCTAAAAAGTGTATCATAACTGTATATCTTTATATCTCACACCATTATTTCATATCTCTCATTGCCACAATAGCAGGTATTTTGATCGCTTTTCTTGCAGGAGCATACCCAGCTACGATACCGGCAATAATGAGAACAATGAGTGCTCCGAATGCTATTTGAAGATCCACTTGAGGGTCGGAAAATATGTACATTGACATATCATTATTGTCATTGGGAATGATTTGTTTACCCCAACCATTTCGCTCAAAAAGATCTCCGATCAGGTCTAATAACCCAACTCCTGCAAGAAGCCCGATCATCCCCGAAAAGACAGAGAGTATAATAGACTCTCCCAAGACAAGAGCCAGTATATTATAGGGTTTTGCTCCGAGTGCTTTCCGAATTCCAATCTCTTTGAAGCGTTCCTGTACAGTTACCTGCATAATATTTGATACCCCTACAACTCCTATTGTCAGCGTACCTATACCTATAATCCAAAGCAACATCTGAATGCCGGAAAAGATTTTCTGGATCGTTTTGGCATTTTGAGACGGATTGTCTATAAACATGGCTCCGTAATCGTCAGGGGATGCTTTCACAATCCTACAAATCTGAGATCGAAACTCATCCTCGTAATCTGCCAACTTTTCTGATGATATGTGAGGATGTGGATAAGCCATAAGGGTTGAGAAAGAGAGGACATCGTTCGGATACATATTGGCATAGGTGGCAAAAGGGATCTTATGAGTTCCTCTGCTGTAAACATCTATGTCTTGTCTTACTCCGATAACCTTAAACATTATACCATTTATAAGAACAGAGCTGTTTAGACACTCGTCCTTATTGGCAAAGATTTTAAGAATATCCTTTTCGGATAAAAGAATCACCTTTTGTCCCTCTTTCATTTCTTGAGGAGTGAACGTTCGCCCCATTACTATTGTTTCGGAGTTCTTTTCGTGCTCTGCGACTGAGAGGGTTGTTATCTTCGCATCGCAAACACCATAGGTTGTACTTATTCTTGTAAAGTTATCTTGCACCGGTTCTATGGCATAGAAAATATTTTTATTCATCTCTCTCAGGAGATCCAGTTGTGCCGGTTTGAGAGAAAGAGACCTGCCTGCCTGATAACCGGCATAAGGCTCTTCCGTACTCCATAGATAGACTTTGACATTTGCTTCAAGCTGTCCTAACTCTCCCGCTGTTTTGCGAATTCCATTTTCAACTCCTTTTCCGGAACCCAAGAGAAGAATCAATATGATGATTCCCCAAGCAATAGAGAATGCGGTAAGAGCACTTCTTAGCTTATTGTTCCGTAGAGAGTGGAATAACTCTTGAAAGAAAGAGATCATATCTTGTATTGTTTAAGATTAGATGATAAGCCCGTCACGTATATATATGGTACGTTGGGTTTCTTCTGCCACGCTTCGTTCGTGCGTTACAATGATCATGGTCATATTTTCCGAAGCATTGATCTCTTTCAGTAAGTTGATCACCTCTGTGGTCGTAGTGCTATCCAATGCACCTGTCGGCTCATCCGCTAAGATGACAGATGGTTTGGAGATCAAAGCTCTTGCGATAGCTACACGTTGCTTCTGTCCTCCGGACATTTCATTCGGTTTGTGATGACTCCAGTCCAGCAAGCCTACTTTATCCAAGTATTCGTGTGCTCTTTTTATTCTTTCTTTTCGCCCGATTCCTTGATAAAACAGAGGCAGTGCAACATTTTCCGCAGCAGTCTTAAACGGAATGAGATTAAAACTCTGAAATACAAATCCTACATCTTTCCCTCGTATGGCTGCAGCTTCTTTTTCGGATAAGTTTTGGATAAGTTTTCCATTGAGTCTGTAATATCCCTCATCGTAAGTGTCCAGGATACCGAGTATATTCAGCAATGTACTTTTGCCTGAACCGCTCGCGCCCATTATGGCAACCATCTCTCCTTTTTCCACTTCAAGGCTGACACCTTTAAGTACATGTAGTGGTTGAACTCCCGGATAGGTTTTGTGTAGATCTTTTATCTGTATCATGATGTTTGGTATTTGATGCAAAGGTATAATATCATAATGAATTATGCAATACATAGTACGGATATATTTTTATTACATTAGTAATACTTTGTACTCTTATTAGTTTAGATATTAAAACCTAAAAGAATGTAATAGCTTTGATTGATAATACTTTATAGAATAAATAGCTATATTTGTCTTGCTCAATAGAGCAGAGAAAAAATTTTTTAATAGTGGAACAAAAAGTGCTTAATTCTATCCCCGAACATATCCTACAACGAAAAGAGCGTATGCGGGCCTGCCTTACTTACCTTAAAGAAGAAGGGAAAGTTCCCAGCCTTAGGGAGTTGGCAGACAGGCTTTCTCTGCCTCCAGGTAGTGTGCGTTCTGCTTTTCACGACTCTTCCCGTTTCCTTAGTGAAAAGTTTATAGACTCTTTTTTGAGTGTTTTTCCGGGCATATTCTCTAAGGCATGGGTTATGGAAGGAGTGGGAGAGATGCTTTTGGCACAAACTCCACAGCCTTATACCACAAAACATTTTAAGGAAGGAGCCACACGTAGTGAGCGTTTTACCTACATTATGAAGCAGGAAGGGGAGAATTATCAAACATTAGCTCAAAAACTTTCAGGTATTTCTCAAACAACGCTTTATCGTATCTCAAAAAGGCAGAGTATCCCACACGAAAAGACCTGCGACAAGCTTCTGGAGGCTTATCCATACTATAGCAGACTATGGCTGCTGCATGGCAGCGGACCTATCTATAACGCTCAGTGGAATGATGCTATCCCTAACATCGACGACTCTAAACGAGAATACCTGAGGAGCAATGCCACTTTCTATGACAATGTACATCAGATGTATGTCCCTTTTGTCCCTATTCACGCCTATGCCGGAAAACTCAATTCGTATGAAGACGAAGTTTTTTTGGAAAGTTTGGAGCATAAACCTGTATTGGCGGATCAGAAGTATTTTGGGCATTATCTCTTATTTGAGGTCAAGGGCGACTCTATGACGGATGGATCTATGAACTCCATCCTCGATAAAGATATTTTACTTTGCCGAAGCATCAAACCGGAATATTGGCTATCGAAGCTGCACACGCATCATTGGCCCTACTTTCTTTTTGTAACTGTTTCAGAGGGATTGGTACTTAAATCTATTAAAGAACAAAACATAGATAAAGGATACTTTGTACTCTCATCTCTCAATCCGATGTTTGAAGACATCAAGATAGAGATGAATGACATCAGAGAGATCTATAACGTGGTACAGCTTGTGTCCCGAAAGTTCAAGCGTTAGGCTCTACTCTCCAAAAGAAGAAAAGTCATCTCTTACGGGATGACTTTTTTGTAGAAGTAGGTTTTGAAAAAAGCTGCTGATCGGAATAAAAAAGGAAGAAAGATATACCTGCTTTTTTCTTAAATATCTCGGCTGCCACGTAATTCTCTCAAAAAATGTATCTTTGTATTTAGTAGGAAAAATCCTGCTGTACCACAATTAAGAGACGTAATATATCATCATGAAGCTTAGACGCAATAAAAAAATAAAACTGCATAGAGAAGGAGTTGGACTTCTTGCAGGCACGTTTGTTCTATTTTTCTTTGTTGTGGCATATCTGTATGCCTTTGTAGAGAATAAGCTGGCATTCTATATTGTTACTCCCATAGCTCTTATTTTATTTCTCTTGGAGGTCAACTTTTTTCGTTCTCCATTGAGAAAATATGGTCAGGATACAGCCAAAAAGATTGTAGCGCCTGCTGATGGTAAAATTGTTGCTGTGGAAGAAGTTTATGAACCTGAAGTATTGAAGTGCAACTGTATTCAGATATCGGTTTTTATGTCTGTATTTAACGTTCATGCCAACTGGTATCCGGTCGATGGTTTTGTCAGATTGGTCCGTCATCATCAAGGTAGATTTATGGCTGCTTATCTCCCTAAGAGCAGTGTTGAGAATGAGCGTTCTACGGTAGTGATAGAGACTGAATGCGGACGGATGATTCTTGCTCGGCAGATTGCAGGGGCGGTAGCCAAGAGAATCATAACCTACGCCAAAGAGGGAGAGGAGTGCTATATAGACGAACACATGGGCTTTATTAAGTTTGGCTCTCGTGTGGATGTTTATGTCCCGTTGGACAGTACCGTAAAAGTGGAAATAGGACAAGTCGTAACGGGTAATCAGACTCTTTTGGCAGAGTTGTCTTAATATTCAATTGAAGAACCCATGAAGAAACACATTCCGAATCTGCTTACACTCTGTAATGCTCTATGTGGAGCGATGGCGGTGGCTATGGCTGCTGCAGAACTTTTCCATTGTGCTGTCGGACTCATTGCCATTGCAGCCGTATTGGATTTTCTGGATGGCTTCGCTGCCAGGATGCTAAAGGCTTTTTCTCCTTTGGGTAAAGATCTCGACTCTCTTGCCGATCTTCTCTCTTTCGGAATAGCTCCTGCCTTTATGCTATTCATGGTATTACAACCGTATGTAGGGTGGACAGCATTGTCGGTTATGGTACTTGTTGTCGCTTCTGTTTACAGACTGGCAAAGTTCAATAACGATCCTCGCCAGACTTCTACTTTTATTGGACTTCCTACCCCTGCCAATGCGATGTTTTGGATTGGTATGGTTATGTTTTTGAAGAATAACAGCCAGTGGCTTACATTAGGTTATATGCCATATTTGGTCATTGGTATAGCAGTATTGTTCAGCTACCTTTTGGTTTCTGAGATACCGATGCTGTCTCTAAAGAAAAGAAATGTCTGGATTTATGCCTTACTTGTCATATCTGTCGCTTTGATTTCTGTATTTGGTATGCTTGGATTCTCTCTGGCAATATTCTTGTACATTCTTCTTTCGTTGGCACTATGTAAACACATATACGAATAAGACAAAGATTATGGAGATAATATTAGGCATATTCATAGCACTATGCTTGTACTACCTTGTAAGATATATCATAGAAAAGAAATATGGATCTATACAGGGATTTTTTATCAGCCGTCTGGCAAAACGATTTGCAGAGCAAGCCTCCAGATATTCTCAAGCAGGAGAGTCTCAAAAAAGAGGACGAAGGCAGCAGAACACAGAGACACAGAAGCCGAAAGACTCTGTTTCTGTGATTCGAAGTGCCGGTATGGACAAAAAAAATGCTGAGTACGCCGAATATGAAGAATTGTAAAAGATATTGATATGAGTCGGAAACAAAATAAAATTCACAAAGGTCATATAGAAGGGCTACACTGCGCAGGCTGTGTAGCCTTTGCTACAAAAACAGCACAGGAAATAGAGGGAGTAGAGGAGGTAAACATCTCTCTGCTTCATAAAACCATAGAGATTTCCGTTGCCAAACATGAGCAGGCAGATACCGTAAAGAGTGTACTCCACGAGGCAGGTTATGATGTAACATGGGATGGTCAGCCTCAAGAAGAGCTTCTTGAAGATAAAAGTATTCTGATCAGAATGATTACCGCCATTGTTATGGCAGTATTACTTATGGGGATTCATCTGATGCATGGTTTTCACTGGCACCCTCTTCCAAAAGTGGTAGAAGATATAGCAGCTCTTCTCTTTGCATCTGTTTCGTTTGCTTACTGCGCATTGCCATATCATCAACGAGCCTTAAAGATGCTCAAGTTAAAGACGACCAACATGGATACACTCATAAGTCTGAGCATCTCCGTGGCATACTTCTTTAGTATATATATCATACTCTCTTCTCACTTACGGGAAGAGGTCTCTCATGATACGATGCACTATTTTGATGCTGTGGGTATGATTGTGGCTTTTGTGCTTGTCGGGAAAAGATTGGAAGAGAGAGCAAAGCAGCAGACTACCGTGGCTTATAGAGAGCTTATGGGTAGAGTGCCGCAACAGGCTTCTGTAAAAAGGGATGGAGAGTTTGTTTCTGTTCCAATTTCCGAAGTGGTGGTAGGAGATATTCTACGTCTTAGACAAGGAGAATATGTGGCTGTCGATGGTGTTGTCATGGAAGGAACTGCCACAGTGGATGAGAGCACCATAACGGGCGAACCCATTCCAAAGCTGAAGGATGCCGGTGATGCTCTGTTTGCAGCAACGGTTTCCACATCCGGATTACTGGAGTATCGGGCAGAAGCAGTAGGGAAAGAGACTCTTTTCGGCAAGATATTGGAGGCGGTTAAAAGGGTTCAAGGCATGCAGGCACCTATTCAACGCATTGCGGATAAGATTGCTTCTTACTTTGTTCCCGTAATTCTTCTTTTGGCTCTACTCACCTTTGTGCTATGGAGTGTATCCTCTATCCCCGGCTCTGTATCCTTAGGACTCTTTTTTGCAGTTTCGGTACTTGCCATTGCTTGCCCTTGTGCAATGGGATTGGCAACACCTACGGCGATTACGGTTGCAGTGGGAAGAGCTGCCAAAGAACACTTGCTAATCTCAAACGTGGTCGCATTGGAAAATATGTCCGGAGTTACTGATGTTGTGTTGGATAAGACAGGCACACTGACCTTGGGACGTCCTCAGGTCGTGGCTTCTCTGTGGTGGGGAGAAAAAGAAGCAATAAAGAGAGTGGTGATAGAAGCCGAACGGAGAAGCACTCATCCATTGGCAGAAGCAATTATAGAACGGCTCTCCGTAGGACTCACAGAGAGAAAAGAGATCTCTCTTGTCGGCTTTGAAGAAAAGATCGGCAAGGGACTTGAGTTTGAAGATGTACAAGGAATAAGATACAAGATCGGCAGTGCGGAGTATGCCGATGCTCCTACGAAGAATCCATCGGAGAAGTCCGTCCTTTCGGGTTTTCTGCTTTCGCATCCCAATGCCACCTTTATCTATCTTTCCCGAAACGGCTATCTTACGGCTGTATGGGCTATTGAAGACTGTTTGAAATCTACCGCAACGTCATTTATACAGGATTTGAAGTCCGGTAACATCACGCCTCATCTTCTTTCCGGAGACAGAGAAGAAGCTGTAAAAGCACTTGCGCTTAAGCTGGGGATAGATAAATATAAAGGAGGTTTAACACCGGAGGATAAGGCGGAATATCTTCGAGCCTTAAAAGGAAAAGGTAAAAAAGTGGCGATGATTGGCGATGGTGTCAACGACTCTCCCTCTATGGCTGTTGCGGATATCAGCATAGCCATGGCCACCGGAAGTGATATTGCCAAAGAGGTTTCCGATCTTACGGTCATAGGTACTACTCTTACACCGATATCTACATTCATCAATCTCTCCAAGAGAACGAAGAGAATCATATATGAAAACTTCGCTTGGGCATTTCTCTATAACCTTGTTGCCATTCCGATGGCTGCGGGAGTGTTCTATCCGAAACTCTATATCTCTCCTCTCTGGTCAGCCGGAGCCATGGCGATGAGTTCGATTATTGTCGTTGCCAATAGTCTCCGCTTGAGAAGAGTAAAACTTTAGGATAGAAAGATCAGCTTGATCATAAATAAAAAGGGAGGTAAATTCTTTTTCTGAATTTTACCTCCCTTGATTTTTTCCAACTCTTATCTTTCTTGTCGTAGCCATATCTATTTTATTTGTTGTACACGTTTACTTCTTTGCATGAACCTTTATAGAATCTGAAATCAAGGTGCGAATCCCTCAAATCATGCTTTGGTTTCCGGCAATCAAGCTGCGATGGTTGCAGACCGAACCTTGATTTGCAGAATTGTTAAGCTTTATCTCCCTTTTTTAGCGTGATAACAACATTTTATGAATGGGTTAAGATGAGAAAGAAAAGCGGTTGCCGAAAAAGAGAGAACGGACAACAGAAGAGCCACGAGAGTAATACGCTTACCGACGCTTGGCAAAAAAACTTTTCATCAGAGCAGCACACTCCTCCTCAAGAATGCCTGTTGTAAGCTCCGTTTTGGGGTGAAGAATTTTATCTGAAACGGCACGAAATCCGAATTTAGCCTCAGGAGCGCCAAAAACCACTCTGCCAAGTCTGCCCCATTTGATGGCTCCGGCACACATGACGCAAGGCTCTATGGTAATGTATAGAGTACAATCCGTAAGAAACTTTGCTCCTAAATGCATTTGGGCAGCAGTGATGGCAAGAATCTCTGCATGTGCCGTTACGTCGCATAGCTGCTCCGTTCTGTTGTGTTCGGATGCAATGATCTTTCCGTTGGAGACTATCACTGCTCCAATAGGAACTTCATTCTCTTCGTATGCGACAGTGGCTTCTCGCAGAGCCGCACGCATAAAAAACTCATCGGAAAGTAAGTTGTCTTGCATATTTTATACGTTTTATATTTACATTTGCCTTTCGGAATAAGATTTAGGATAATGGCAAGGCACAATCAATATGGCAGCATCGGTGAGAAGTATGCAATAGATACTTTGACGGATATAGGGTTCAATATCCTCGATACCAATGTTAAGATCGGGCGGTATGAGATAGACATTATCGCAATGGAAGGGGATGTGCTTGTCTTTATAGAGGTGAAGTCCAGAAACAGTCTGCCTTCGGCTCTTGGGATCGAAGAGATTATACCTCCCGGTAAGCAGCGCCACATCTTATCTGCCGTGGATCTCTATTTGCACTCTTCTACCATAGAGTATAGAGATGTCAGGATAGACTATTTCTTTGTCTGCGATAATGACATAAAGGCATTAGAGTATCTACACGTTCGTAATGCTCTAATGCCTTTTGTCTGATCTTATCTCAGCTTCAGAATATCTCCTTCTGTCGGCAGGTATTCGTCGTTCAGCTTGTTTAGCTTGTATAAGCTGCTTAGCTTGATGCCATATCTTTGCGAAATGGTATGGATGCTTTCTCCAACGGATACAATATGTTCAAAATGCGGAGGTTGTGCTCTGGAAAGCTTCGGTTGAAGATACACAATGTCTCCGGCAGCAAGTGGATAACCCGCCGGAAAATCGTTGTAAGCGGAGAGCTTTTGTTCGGAGATCTCATACTCTTGAGCAATGAAAGCCAAGTTGTCTCCTCTTTCTGCAATGATGTAGAGAAGATTGCCGTTGAGATAGGGCTGACGTTCTCCTTTTTCATTTCTCGTTTTTTCTTCAATCACAGGTCTGCTTGTCTTCTGCTCCGGAAGATATGGATTGACTCTCTCTACCCCCTTTTGAGGTCTGTTGTATTCGTAATACCTGCTCACATTTCCTTGGTCTACAAGATACAGCCGATAGTCTTCTATAATCTTGATAAGCTTGTTGGCGTATGCTTTATCCGTGGCATATCCCGCTCTTTGCAGGCCTTTAGCCCAGCCTTTATAGTCGCTGACATCAAGCTGGAATAGGGGAGCGTACCTTTTCTTTTTTAGAAACTCCGCATGGTCTGCAAAGGACTCTTCCGGAGAGTTGTAGGCTCTGAAACACTCGTTGGGTCTGTCGTCCGTATGAAATGTTTTGGCTCCTCTCCAGGAGTTGTGGCATTTGATACCGAAATGATTATTGGCTTTCCTTGCCAATGTAGACTGTCCGGCTCCGCTTTCCAAGAGTCCTTGTGCCAAAGTTATGCTCGCCGGAATGCGGTATTGACGCTGATGCTTGTAGGCTAAAGGCGCATAGCGTTGTATGTAGGCGTCATATTTGGAGTTGATACCTCTTGTCCCTTGCGGTGTTGGTGGGGGAGCAACCTGTCTGGGAGCAGAGCAGGACGCGAGTAGAAGTATTATGAAGCAAAGAATGTAAGAGTGTTTCATACGGAATTTATTTGGTGTTAAACTTCTATGGCTTCACCTTTCAGGGTTGCGGATGTTGCTTCTGTTATGCGTACCTGGGCAAGCTGACCTATCCGGTAGGAGCCTTTATCGAATACGACCACTTTGTTTTGTTGGGTACGTCCGAAGAGTTGATCTCTCGACTTTTTTGAGAATCCCTCTATGAGTACTTCAAAGACTTTTCCGATGTCTTGCTTGTTGCTTTTTTCGGAAAGTTCGTTTTGCAGATTGATCATCCTCTGAAGACGATCCAACTTCACCTCTTCCGGGACATCGTCCGGAAGCCTTTTTGCTGCATAAGTACCTGGTCTTTCGGAGTATTTGAACATAAAAGCAGAGTCGTATCCTACCTCTCTCATGAGGTCGAGAGTCTCTTGAAAGTCTTCTTCTGTCTCCGAATGGAAGCCACAAAACATATCTGTAGAAATTCCACAGTCCGGCATTATGGATCTTATTTTACTTACTCTGTCCAGATACCATTCTCTGGTATAGTTCCGATTCATTACCTTTAAGATCTTGTTGCTCCCGCTCTGAGCCGGCAAGTGTATATGCTTACATATATTATGGTACTTGCTCATGACAAGCAGTGTCTCGTCGCTCATGTCTTTGGGATGAGGAGAAGTAAATCGGATTCTCATATTGGGAGCTCGCAGTGCAATCAATTCCAACAACTTTGCAAAGTTGATCTCTTCTCCCTCCGGAGTGGTATAGAGATAAGAGTTGACATTCTGTCCCAAAAGAGTAACCTCTCTATATCCTTTTTCTTTCATGTGATCTATCTCATTCAGTATGCTTTGGATAGATCTGCTTCGCTCTCTGCCGCGAGTATAAGGTACGATGCAGTAAGTACAGAAGTTGTTGCACCCTCTCATGATAGAGAGAAATCCGCTGATGTGAAGCCCGCTCATTTTCAGAGGGATTACATCCTTGTATGTCTCTTGAGTGGAAAGCTCTACGTTTATTGCTTTCTCTCCTTTCTCCGCAGCACCGACAAGGTTCGGGAGATCCATATAAGAGTCAGGACCTACTACGAGATCCGCGTTATGATTATTGATGAGATCTTCCTTGACACGCTCTGCCATACATCCAAGCACACCAAGTACAACTTTCCTCCCGGACTTCTTTCTCATGTGGTGTAGCTGCTCCAATTTGTTCAATACTTTGGTTTCGGCATTTTCTCTGACCGAACAAGTGTTGATGAATATGGCATCTGCTTCGTCCATGTTCTCTGTTAAATCATATCCGTCTGTCTCCATAATAGATGCCACAACCTCACTGTCTGCGATGTTCATCTGGCATCCATAGGTTTCTATGTATAGTAATTTTACGTTGTTTGAATTTTTATAGTCTTTGTTTTTTGTATTAATCATGGGATGAAATTAAATTTTTTGTCTTATCTCTATTTGCGAAATAAAAATATTCAAAGTATTTGTTGGATCAAAATATTATTATTACCTTTGCAGGCAAACGCATAAGATTTTTCATAGTTAAGGTTTTGGTTAATTACATGAAGGGCTTAGACCGTGAGGTTTGAGCCCTTTTTTCTTTATCTTTGTAGGGAAATAAATAGAATTATTTGCGAGAGGATAAAACAATTCATACATTTGGGGCAAATGTACGAATAAACTCCTATAAGATAATAAAGTATGGGTGCTTTTATAATGTTGGCTACAATCTTCGGGCTGATCGGATTCTTCGTGAAGCAAGTTTCTAAACAGAAAGAGAATGCACAGGACGAAGAGATCGGAACGGACGATGTCTTTGACTGGAATTTCTTCGGTCAAAAGAGCGTAAAGGGCTTGTCTGATGAGATCTTTAGACTCAAAGAGAAGAGTGTAAAGCCAAGTCTTGATATTGCAGGCAATACGAAAGAGGTTTTTCAGCAACCCCCTTTGGATGTAGTTCCATCTCATTCGATCCGGCAAAAGTATGACTTCAAGGCGGAGACAGAAGGGAAAAGTTTTCGAGCAGAATACAGATTCGAGCCGGAGGAAGAGAAGCGACCGGAAAGTCTTCAAGCCCGATTGGAGAGAGAGGATTATATCCCTGACAACATTGAGGAGTGGAGACGCGCCATTATCTTTTCCGAGTTGTTGAAGCGCAGATTTTAGCTCAACAAAACCACAGAAAGACTAAGAGAGGAGAGACGGATCCTCATAGAGTAGAAGAATAATACATAGACATAACCATATATCAATTATTAAATTAGCTTATGGCATTGAAATTCATGACCGCAGAAGAGGCTGCGGTATTGGTAAAAGACAACGACAACGTAGGTTTTAGCGGATTCACTGCAGCCGGTTGTCCTAAGGTTGTTACTAAGGCAATAGCGGACCATGCAAGAAAAGAGCATGAAGAAGGACGTCCTTTCCGCATAGGAATGTTTACCGGAGCGTCATCGGGAGACCGAATGGATGGAGAGTTGGCACGAGCAAATGCGATAAAGTTCAGAACTCCTTACCAAAGCAATAAGGATCTTCGCAATCTACTCAACAGCAACGGCACATCTTACGTCGATATGCACCTTTCAATGCTCCCTCAATATCTTCGTTATGGTTATCTGGGAAAGGTCAATGTTGCCATCGTGGAAGCCTGCGACGTAACAGAAGAAGGGGAGATTGTTCCGACTTCTGCGGTGGGAATCCTTCCTACTATCTGTCGTTTGGCAGACAAGATCATCGTGGAGCTCAACGACAAACACCCGAAAGAGATTCGCGGCTTGCACGACCTTTATGAGCCGGCAGACCCTCCCGTTCGCAAAGAGATACCCATATATAATGTAAGAGACAGGATCGGAACGACCACCATAAAGGTAGATCCGGAAAAGATCGTTGCAGTGGTCAAGACATCCGAGCCGAATGACGAAGGAGGCTTTGCTCCTCTTGACGATGTAACAAGAGCCATCGGAAAGAATGTTGCAGACTTTCTTGTGAAAGAGATGCGCGAGGGTCGTATGCCTAAGAGTTTCCTGCCTCTTCAGAGCGGTGTGGGCAACGTAGCCAATGCCGTGCTTGGAGCTTTGGGAGACAACCCTGATGTTCCAAACTTTGAGGTCTACACCGAAGTGATTCAAGACTCCGTGATCAGCCTTATGAAGAAAGGGCGCGTAACGTATGCGAGCGGATGCTCTCTTACCGTTTCCCGCGATGTGATACAGGAGATCTATGCCAATCTCGACTTCTTCAAGGACAAGATCGTTCTTCGTCCGCAGGAGATTTCCAACAATCCCGAAATCGTTCGTCGTTTAGGACTCATCACCATCAATACTGCTCTCGAAGCGGATATTTTCGGTAACGTAAACTCCACTCACGTTCTGGGCACAAAGATGATGAACGGTATCGGAGGGTCGGGAGACTTTACCCGTTCCGCATATCTTTCCATCTTTACCACACCATCTACGGCAAAGGACGGAGACATCAGCGCGTTCGTTCCGATGGTTTCTCACCTGGATCACTCCGAGCACTCGGTGAACATCATTATTTCCGAGTATGGCGTTGCCGATCTTAGAGGGAAAGCACCGAGAGAAAGAGCTGAAGCGATCATCGAAAACTGTGTACATCCGGACTATCGTCCCGTTTTGCGCGAGTATCTGCAGCTGGGCGTAAAGGGACACACACCTCAGTGCCTGAGTGCCGCATTTGCCTTCCACGAACAGTTTGCAAAGACCGGCAGCATGAAGAATGTCAAGTGGGCAGACTACACAAGATAACCGCGCTTGTATTTATACATTATATGATATACCATCAGAAAGATATACCCATCTCTTTTTCGGAAGAAGGTGGGTATATTTTTTCTTAAACGAAGCTATTACTATTTATGAAAGCAGAGACAAGAAAAGAGATAGATGCTCTCATACAGAGTGAGATAGTGCCGGCAACGGGCTGTACGGAACCCATTGCCGTAGCCTTCACCACCGCTGCTGCAGCCGAGCTGTTGGACGATGCCCCCACGCAGATAGACGTTTATCTCAGCACGAATGTCCTCAAGAATGCGATGGGAGTGGGCATTCCCGGCACGGGCATGATAGGTCTTCCCATTGCCATTGCGCTCGGAGCCATAATAAGAGACTCTTCCATGGGGCTCAACATCCTTGGCGGCATCTCTCCGGAGCTGGTCGAAAAAGGCAAGCAGCTCCTTGATAACATATCCATTAAAATCGGGCTGAAACAAGAGCCCGTGGACAAGCTCTACATCGAGACCGTCATCACCACGCCGAGCGGAACAGCTTCCGCCGTGGTGGAGCATCTCCATACCAACATCATAAAACTCACCAGAAACGGCGAGACGCTCCTCTCCCGATCTTCCGAAGAGACCTCCGGCGGGAGAGAAGAAGAGACAGACGGACACATCATGCTCGACTACGACCTCGTCTACCGCTACGCCATGGAAGCGCCCCTCGAAGAGATCCGCTACATCATAGGAGCCGCCGAGATGAACAAGAAAGCATCCGAGGAGTCCTCACAGGGCGACTTCGGGCACGGCATCGGCAAGATGCTGACCTCCCCACAGGCGCACCACCTCATGGGCGACACCGTCTACACCCGGGTACTCTCCATGACCGCGAATGCCTGCGACGGCCGCATGGGTGGCATGCCCATCCCCGTCATGAGCAACAGCGGCAGCGGCAACCAAGGTATAGCCTCCTCGCTCCCCGTCTACAGCTACGCCAAAGAGATCGGAGCCTCTGAAGAACAGATGGCGAGAGCCATCATGCTCAGCAGCCTCATGGTCATCTACATCAAGCAGTCTCTCGGCAGGCTCTCCGCCCTTTGCGGATGCGTCGTGGCAGCCACCGGATCCGCCTGCGGCATCACCTACCTCATGGGAGGCACCAAAGAGCAGATCGGGTATGCCATCAAAAACATGATAGCCAACATCACCGGTATGATGTGCGACGGAGCCAAGCCCGGATGCGCCCTCAAGGTAGCCACCGGAGTATCGTCCGCCATGCTGGCTGCGATGATGGCAATAGAGCAGCGAGTGGTAACCTCCACCGAGGGCATCATCGACAATGACGTGGACAAAACCATCCGTAACCTCACCCTCATCGGTGCCGATGCGATGCAGCAGGTGGACAAGGTCGTGCTCGACATCATGACCACCAAGTAGGGGGGGAGGAGTCCCAATTCGCGTGAGCAATCTTCTGTGGATCCTATCGCTCCGTCGCCTTCACTCACCAGAACATCCTTGCGGAAGCATCCGAAACACCTTCCGCCAACCATGAAAATTCCATGCGCATAGAGAAGTCTATGTGCATGGAATTTTTTTTCGTGGATAAGAGGGAGAAAACTTGCGTACGTACGAAAAAAACTTGCGTGTAGGCACAGAAAAAAATCTAAAGGATTGCTTGGGATGTATCAGAAGATTGTCGGGAAAGCAGTAAAGGATTATCGGAAAAGTGGCGGAGGATTATCAGGGAAGTAGTAAAGGATTAGCAGGAGAGTAAGGGAGGATTGGTAGGGAAGCACTAAAGGTTTCAGGCAAAAGCTCTTGAGGATTCCCTTGAAAGTTCTTGAAAATTGGCAGAAAAGTAACGGAAAATTGGTAGGAAAGCACTAAAGGTTTCAGGCAAAAGCTCTTTAGGATTTCCTTGAAAGCTCTTGAGAATTGGCTGGGAAGTGGTAAAGGATTGGCTGAAAAGTAACAGAAGATTGGTAGGAAAGCACTAAAGGTTTCAGGCAAAAGCTCTTGAGGATTCCCTTGAAAGTTCTTGAGAATTGGCTGAAAAGTAACGGAAGATTGGTAGGAAAGCACTAAAGGTTTCAGGCAAAAGCTCTTGAGGATTCCCTTGAAAGCTCTTAAGGATTTCCTTGAAAGTTCCTGAACATCAATATGAAAGCACCTGAACATTAAATTGAAAGTTATTGAGTAAAAGTTTGAAAGATAATGAGTAATAGTTCTGTTATTATTGATTAATTCTATATTTTACGGCGAGAAACGAATATTTCACGGCGAGAAACGAATATTTCACGGCGAGAAACGAATATTTCACGGCGAGAAATATAGAATTGGTTGGTAAGAAATCAATTTTATGTAAGTTATTTATTAACTTTAGGTCGGTTATTTCTTGACTTTGGGTCGGTTGTTTCTTGACTTCGGGTCGGTTGTTTCTTGACTTCGGGTCGGTTGTTTCTTGACTTCGGGTCGGTTGTTTCTTGACTTCNGGTCGGTTGTTTCTTGACTTCGGGTCGGTTGTTTCTTGACTTCGGGTCGGTTGTTTCTTGACTTCGGGTCGGTTATTTCTTGACTTCGGGTCGGTTGTTTCTTGACTTCGGGTCGGTTATTTCTTGACTTCGGGTCGGTTATTTCTTGACTTCGGGTCGGTTATTTCTTGACTTTGGGTCGGTTGTTTCTTGACTTTGGGTCGGTTGTAACAGAATTTATATTCACTCATTTTTTTATCTGTACCAAATCACTCCTTTACTATGGCTAAGTATGTGATGAGAGAAAATCCCGGACTTTTGGGAGAGGGAGCAAGGAGAAAGGTCCCGAAAATGGTGGTCGAACACCAATACTCGCTGCGAGATTTGGCGGAGGAGATCGCCAAGAGATCGACGTTTTCGGTGGGCGAAGTGGAGGGTTTGATGCTCTCTGTGGCGGATGCTCTCGCGGGGCGGATCGCCGATGGTTATTCTGTCAAGATAGACGGATTGGGGTCGTTTTCGGCAAAGCTCGGCTTGAAGAAGGGCGCAGAGCTTCGGCGACAAAGCGGCAGCATGCCCAATGCGGCGAGCATCGAGATAGCGGGGCTGAACTTCAGGGCGGACAAGGAGCTGCTCCGGAGAGCCAACAACCGGTGCCGGCTGGTGCGCACAAAGGGGCAGAAGTATGCGGATCCGACGGCGGGTAAGGAGGAGCGGCTGGAGATGTTGCTCGGTTTTCTGGAGAGACATTCCTGCATCTCGCTGCAGCAGTATGCGGTGATGACGAGGATGTCGAAGCGGTCGGCAAGAAAGGAGCTGGGAGAGTGGGAGAGCGATAAGCGAATCTTTCGGAGAGGAAAAGGACCGAGCCTGATATTCCTCAGGGCGGGCGAAGATTTTGCTCGTGAGTAGATTATGTTTAATTTTGCCAACTCGAAGGGCTTTTCGCAGCCTCTCGTTGTGTTTTCTTTTGGACGAAAAACAGATATTAAGTAAGGATCAATTCTATGGCAAGAAACCTGGTGATAGTGGAGTCGCCCGCAAAGTCGAAGACTATAAGTAAAATACTGGGAGAAGATTATAAGGTGATGTCCAGCTACGGACACGTCAGAGACCTGAAGAAGAAAGGACTGGGGATAGATATTGAGCATCGGTTCGCTCCGCAATACGAGGTGTCGGAGGATAAGGTCAAAGTGGTGAAGGAGCTGCAAAAAGCCGTGCAGGAGGCAGAAACGGTCTGGCTCGCTTCCGATGAAGACCGCGAGGGAGAAGCCATCGCCTGGCATCTGTATCAGATATTGGGGCTGAAGGACAAACAGACGAAGCGAATCGCTTTCCACGAAATCACGCGAAAGGCTATTCTTGAAGCCTTGGAGTCGCCAAGAGATATAGATTATGACCGTGTGGATGCCCAGCAGGCAAGACGGGTGTTGGACCGAATCGTCGGCTTTGAACTCTCTCCGATCCTGTGGCATAAGGTGCGTCCGGCTCTCAGCGCAGGACGTGTGCAGAGTGCCGCCGTGAGAATCCTTGTCGAAAGAGAGCGCGAGATTCAGGCATTCAAGCCGGAGAGCGGATTCCGAATAGTGGCAGAGCTGAAAAACGCATCGGGGCAAAGCGTGAAAGCAGTAATGGAGCACAGACCGTCGCAGCCCGAACAGGCGGAAGCGGTGCTGAGTGATCTGATCGGATCGAGCTACGTGGTGAGCGATATTCAGGTGAAACCGGGCAAACGGACACCGCCTCCCCCCTTTACGACCTCCACATTGCAGCAGGAAGCTTCTCGTCTGCTCGGATTTTCCGTTACTCAGACAATGGTCGTGGCACAAAGTCTGTACGAGAATGGTCATATCACTTATATGCGTACGGACTCGGTGAATCTCTCTTCTTTTGCCATCGCAACAACGGCAGAGACCATCGAAAAGCTCTATGGCAAGAGCTATGTCAAGAAGAGAAACTTTACGACCAAAACAAAAGGAGCACAAGAGGCACACGAAGCCATCAGACCTACAAACATAGAACACGATACCATCTCCGGAACAAGTGCGGAAAAGAAGCTCTACGACCTTATACGCAAACGGACAATGGCCACGCAGATGAAGGATGCAGAGCTTGAACGTACCGTAGTGGCGGTGAAGACAGCGTCTCCATACCTTTTCTATATACGCGGAGAACAGGTGAGATTCGATGGATTCCTGAAGGTATATCTCGCAGGAACAGATGACGATAACGGCACATCCGCCGATAGGGAAGAGACAGATGCTCTGCTCCCGGCGATGAGTGTCGGCGATGCACTCTCGGCAACCTCCGTGGAAGCAACCCAGAAGTTTACACAACGTCCGGCAAGATATTCCGAAGCGGCTCTGGTGAAGAAGCTGGAGGAGTTGGGTATAGGAAGACCAAGTACCTATGCCCCAACCATTCAGACCATCCAAAAGAGAGAGTACGTGGATAAGCGTACCATACCGGGTGTAGAGAGAGAGTACTGTGTGCTCACTCTGAAAGGCAATAAAATATCCGCCAAGACCAAGCAGGAGTCCTACGGAGCAGATAAGGGCAAGCTTGTCCCTACGGATATAGGAATAGTGGTGAACGACTTCCTTGTGGAGGCTTTCCCTAAGATTCTCTCTTACGACTTTACGGCAAATGTCGAACAGGAGTTTGACGCCATCGCCGAAGGAGAGAAGCCGTGGATAGGCGTCATAGAACAGTTTTACTCGATATTCCATCCCAATGTGGTGGAAGTCATGGAAGCGAAGACAGAACGCAGAGTCGGAGAGCGTTACATAGGAGATGATCCTAAAACAGGCAGACCGATCTATGCTAAGATCGGAAGATTTGGCCCTCTATTGCAGCTGGGTGATGCTCAGCCTGAAGGGGAAAAGCCGACATTCACTTCGATACCTTCTTCTCTGTCTATTGAGACAATATCTTTGGAAGAAGCACTGGAGCTGTTCAGACTTCCTCGCACTCTTGGTGAGTGGAACGAGAAAGAAGTACAAGCAAACAACGGCAGATTTGGCCCTTATGTCCGGTGGGATAAGCTGTTTGTTTCCATCCCGAAAGACATGGATCTGTACACCATAACAATGGAAGAGGCTGTGGCTCTCATCGAGCAGAAGATAGAGTCCGAGAAGAATAAAAGAATAGCCTCTTTTGATACTCCTCAAGGAGAGTTGCTCATCTTAAACGGCAGATACGGTCCTTACATAGAGTACTCCAAGAAAAACTATAAGATACCTAAGGGATATAAGCCCGAAGAGCTTTCTCTTGAAGCTTGTCTGGAACTGGTGGAAGAAGGCTCAAAGAAAAAATCTTCTAAGAAGAGTAGTAAGAAAAACGGATGATACCATATATATTATGTATAGAATCTGCCGCCAAGGAGTGTTCGATGGCTTTGTTGTGCGGAAAAGATGTCGTGGTAAGCAGGGAAGCAGCAGAGGGCGGGCACAATGCCAATCTCTCTACTTTTGCAGATGAACTCATCGCTTTGATCCCTGAAGGTGAGCAGTTAAGTGCCATTGCTGTTGGAGATGGTCCGGGGTCATATACCGGATTGCGTATATCTGCTTCTTTGGCTAAAGGTCTTGCATTCAGCCTGAATGTGCCTCTCATTGCGATCTCTTCTCTTAAGATCTTGGAGGAGAACATTCGTTCTAAATGTTTGGAACTACCCTCCGGTTATGCTATAACTCCCATGCTGGATGCCAGACGCATGGAAATCTATTCGGCTCTCTATCGGGAAGAAGAGGATGCTACTCCTCAAAGCTTTGTGATGGACAAAGAGGAGGATATCAACCGATTTCAAAGATTGGTGAAAGAAGCTTCGATGATCTTCTATGGAGGAGACGGAGCAGAAAAGATCAGACCACTGTTTAACAACTTATTTGCAGACAAAGCAGTCTATGTAGACTCCGTTAAGCTTCATGCCTCGGATATGGCTTCTGCAGCTCTTAAGTGTTGGGATAGTGGTTCTTTTGTGGATCTTGCCTACTGGACACCGAATTATCTCAAAGAATACAATGCTGTCGTAACAAGTAATAAGGTAATCGGAACGATGCCTAACAGCCTGACTCCCGAAGCATAAATTTATTATCTTTACAATCACAGTACTCAATTTATTTGTAATCTAAGTATGAACAAACCTACAATACTTGTAACGGGAGCAACATCAGGAATCGGCAGAGCTACCTGCATATTGTTGGCTCGAAGAATACCGGAGTGCACCATCATTGCAGCCGGAAGAAGGGAGGAGCGTCTGCAAGAGTTGAAGCAGACAATAGAGTCCGAAACATCTTCTCGATGTATTACGTTGAGTTTAGATGTCCGAAATCAGAAAGATGTAGAGGAAAAACTCTCTTCAAACAAGGAGTTTAAGTTGGAAGATATAGACATCCTGATCAATAATGCAGGTCTTGCAGCCGGGCTTTCCACAGTAGATGAAGGTTCTATAGATCATTGGGAGAGAATGATAGATACAAATGTAAAGGGGCTTCTTTACGTATCAAAGCCGATCGTTTCTGCCATGAAGAAAAAGAGAACGGGACACATAATCAATCTCTCTTCTGTTGCCGGGAAAGATGCTTATACCGGTGCCGCGGTGTATTGTGCAACCAAGTTTGGAGTAGAGGCTATTACCAGAGCGATGCGCCAAGAATTGGTCCCTTATCATATTAAAGTGTCTTCCATAGCTCCGGGAGCCGTTAATACAGAGTTTTCTCAAGTACGATTCGATGGAGATAAAGATAAGGCGGATAAAGTTTACATCGGTTTTGATCCACTTTATGCCGAAGATATTGCAGAGTGTATTCTGTTTATTCTCACAGCACCGGATCACGTCAATATCGCGGATATGACAATCCTCCCTAAATCTCAAGCCGATTCTAGAATGATCCACAAAGAGTTATAACTATACGTAACACACAAAAGAATATGATTAAACAAGATGTTATAAAGCCTTACGTGCTCGGTGTTGATATAGGTGGCACCAACACCGTTTATGGAATAGTAGATGCAAGAGGCAATATTGTGCTAAATGGCTCCATAAAGACTGCCACACACTTAGATATCAATGATTATATCCGAGACCTAACTGCAGGAATGCAACTCTTGATAGACCAAGTCGGAGGTAGAGATATGATTAAAGGTATAGGTATAGGAGCTCCTAATGGAAATTTCTTTACCGGCTCCATAGACTTTGCCCCCAATCTTCCGTGGAAAGGGAGAATTATGCTTGCAGATATTATCTCTGAAAAGATGGGAATACCGGTAGCCCTAACCAATGATGCCAATGCAGCAGCCATTGGAGAGATGACTTATGGTGTTGCTCGTGGAATGAAAAACTTTATTGTGATTACATTGGGGACCGGTGTGGGCAGCGGTATTGTCGTGAATGGAACACTTGTATACGGGCACGATGGTTTTGCAGGAGAATTGGGGCATACCATTATCAGACGTAATGGTCGTATTTGTGGCTGTGGACGCAAAGGTTGTTTGGAAACATATACATCGGCAACGGGAGTTGCAAGAACTGCTCGTGAATATCTTGAAATTCGTAAAGAAGACTCTCTGTTAAGAGAGCTCGATATCGAAGATATTACCTCTAAAGATGTATATGACGCAGCAATGAAAGGAGATAAACTTTCTCTCGAAATCTTTGAAGCTACCGGAGCAATTCTTGGAGAGGCATTTGCAGACTTTGTGGCATTTTCTTCACCTGAAGCGATTATTCTCTTTGGTGGTCTTACTAAGGCGGGAGATCTACTTATGGATCCTATAAAGCGGCACATGGAGCTTAATATGCTTCAGATATATAAAGGAAAGACAAAGCTTTTAACGTCAGAGCTTAAAGAGAGTGATGCGGCTGTACTTGGTGCAAGTGCTCTTGGTTGGGAGGCCGACAAGGCTCTTCGTAAAGCAAATAGTGTCGCAGGCGAATAAGAAAGAGAAATTTTCCTGGGGCAATAACAAAAAACGTTCTCTTGTGATATGTTGCAAGAGAACGTTTTCTTTTTGTGTTTTCTATTTATTCTTGTGTATCTACACAGGCTCGAAGGGAGCAGTAGGGCTTGATATACTTCTGTACCAAGATTTGATGAGCTTCATGTTTTGCATAGATGGAGAGAGCACTAAGATCCGCAACTGTGGCAATTAGGATGAAATCGTATTGTTCATTGGGATTGATATTGATTTCTATCCTAAGATCCTGTAGTTCCACTATTTGTTCAGGTAGATTATGAAAGTCTTTCTGAATATCTTTCAGTAGTCCTCGTTTCTTTTCCTCTGATATTTCGGTTTGAAATCCAAAGAGTACATAGTGTTTTAGAGCCATATCTATACTGTTTATCTATGAATATTTACATAAACTCTGCTTCATCAATTATAGAATCTTTATACCCCAAGAAATAGAGGATACCATCCAATCCTATGGTAGAGATAGACTGTTTGGCGGTCGCTTTTACTTTTGGTTTAGCATGAAATGCAATACCGAGACCGGCTGTAGCAATCATCGGGAGGTCATTAGCTCCATCTCCCACCGCTACTGTTTGTCTGATATCTACCTTTTCTACTTGAGCTATAAGCTTCATTAGTTCGGCTTTTCTCTTTCCATCAATAATGTCTCCAAGATGTCTGCCTGTGAGCTTACCATCTTTTATTTCAAGCTCATTCGCATAGACATAATCTATCTGATATTTATTGGCAAGGTATTGCCCGAAGTAAGTAAATCCTCCGGAGAGTATTGCAATCTTAAATCCGACCTTTTTTAGTATTTTCATTACTCTGTCCACACCTTCCGTGATAGGTAGATTTTCTGCGATATCTGCCATTACAGATACATCAAGACCTTTCAACAAGGCCACTCTTCTGATAAAACTTTCGTTGAAATCTATCTCACCACGCATGGCTGATTCCGTAATTGCTCGGACTTCCTCTCCAACACCGGCACGATCGGCAAGTTCGTCTATTACTTCAGTCTCTATCAAAGTAGAATCCATATCGAAGCAGATTAGGCGGCGCATTCTTCGGAACATGCTCTCTTGCTGAAAAGAGACATCTATACCAAGATTTGCTGAGATATTCATAAACTCTTTCTGAAGAGCTCCAAGGTCTTTAGGTGTTCCTCGAACAGAGATTTCTATACTAGCTTTCGGTACTCGTTCTTTCTCTTCAAGAGGGATACGACCTGTTAGACGCTTTATATTATCTATGTTCATGCCTTGTAGCGCGATAGCATCCGTAATCTTAGCTACCATGTCCGCTGTAATTCTTTTTGCCAGGATGGTGATGATATATCGGTTTTTGCCTTGCATGCCAACCCAGTGATTGTAGTCTTCAATTTTCACGGGAGTAAAGTTGACGTGGATGTTCATCTCATTGGCTTTAAACAAAAGATCTTTCAGTATATCCCCGGAACGATGCTCTTCGGTAAGAAACATTATCCCTAAACTGAGATGACTGTGAATATCTGCCTGACCAATATCGAGAATTGTAGCTTCATGGCTTGCCAGAATAGAAGTAAATCCTGCTGTAACTCCTGGTCTGTCCTTTCCACTGAAAATAGCCAATATGATTTGGGTGTTTGTATTCATAGATTTTGATTGTTTTATTTCAGTTACTCACCAAATTTAGGCATTTTATTCGCATTAAGATCCAAGAAAAGATGAATACTTTGCTAAGATTGTATTACAAAAGTAGATAGTTTCAATAAAAGCTATTCTGGTTACATTCTTCTAACAAAGTGCCGAGAAATATCATTTATAAAGAAAAGACGTCTGCCATCCGAGAGATGACAAACGTCTTTAGATAACGAATCTTATATGCTTTATTTCACAAAAGAGACTTCATCCACAAGATATTTACTCTTGCCCCACATGTCTATTACCCACATAACATAGCGGATATCAACAGATATAGTACGTTGCATATTGGCTTCAAACTCGATATCACCACTCATTGCTTCCCAGTTGCCGTCAAAAGCAAGACCGATAAGATCTCCATTTTTATTGAAGACAGGGCTACCTGAGTTACCTCCGGTTATATCATTATCGGACAAGAAGCATAGTCGGAGATTACCCTTCTTATCAGCATAGCGTCCGAAGCTTTTCTTTGAAAGAAGGTCTAAGATTTCAGGCTGTACTCTAAACTCGGATACAGAAGGATCTTGTTTTTCAAAAATTCCTGCTGATGTTGTGTAGTAGTCGTACCATCCTGCATCATAAGGTTTGTATCCGGATACACTACCATAGCTCATTCTCATGGTAAAGTTGGCATCAGATGGCAGAGCCTTCTTAGGATCTTTTTCTCTCAATCCTGCAAAGAATAGTCTTTCCCCTTTAAGAAGAGATCCTCTATAAGGAGCCATCATATCAGAAAGTTTATGCATCTCATCTATAAAGCTTGTACGAAGAGCTACCACCGGATCTTTTTGATAAGCTTCATCATTAAACTCTGGATTGGCAAGTGCTTGTTGGAAACGTTCTTTGCTCACAAAGACAGAGTTACCATAGATGAAAGCTGTATACTTATCCAAATCTCCTCCAAAGTCTGCATCTATGGTTTTGTAGATACTTGGCAGATATTCAGGAGCGACATTCTCTTTCACGACTCTAAGCATGACAGGCAGCGTTGCTTTCGCCACTTTTGGAGAGAAATCTTTATACATAGCATCAAGATTGGCCTTGCGAGCAGCTTCCGGTTTGATAGCGAATCTAACCACTTCAAAACCACTGTATGCTTCGCTTATATATTGTAGATTTCTGGTGTATTCTCCCATCTTCTCAATAGGAATGCGAAGGCTATCCAAAACGAATCCATATTTTGCTTTGCGTTCAGGAGTAGATGCTGCAAAGCGAGCAAAGTCTTTTTCTATCTTTTGTTTTTCAGTTATGACATTAAGACGACGAAGTCCTTTATTCATACCGATAGAGTTTTTCCAATAGTTTGAACTGAGTGCGTACTTATCTGAGTATTGAATACGGATAGCTTGTTCTTTTTCCATGAAGCTTTTCCAAACATCCTGTTTCAAACCACGAACTTCTATTCTCGGAGTATTTTCATTCTTAATAAGATTTTCTACTCCCCAAGAGCTGAGATATCTGTTGGTTCTTCCCGGAAAGCCAATAGTCATGGCATAATCTTTTTCGCTAACACCGGACAAAGAGATCTTTGCAAATGCTTTTGGCTTGAAAGGTTTGTTGTTGGCATTGTATGCTGCAGGGCGATTATTGGCATCAGCATACACTCTGAAGACCGAGAAGTCTCCTGTATGGCGAGGCCACATCCAGTTGTCTGTATCACCTCCAAACTTACCGATTGAAGAAGGTGGAGCAAATACCATACGAACATCCTTGAAAACATCGTATGATATGAGATAGTACTTATTGTTGTTGTAGAAAGGATATACTTTTGCCGTAGTGTTTGGCTCCTTTTCTACCTCCTTTTCAATTTTTGCAATCTCCGCTTGAATAGCTTTGATACGAGCCATCTCATCTGTGATGCCTTCAACTGCTTTCAAGATCTTGTCGGTAATATCCTCTGTTCCTCTAAGATACTGGACTGTAAGACCCGGAACAGGAAGTTCTTGATTTAGGGCATGAGAAACAAATCCATCCCGAAGATAATCATGTTCTACCGAGCTGAGTTGCTGAATGGAAGAGTACCCACAGTGATGGTTTGTAAATATTAGCCCCTGATTAGATACAGTAATACCGGTACATCCACGACCGAATATTACCACCGAATTGTGTAGCGCAGGAGCGTTTTCATTGTAAAGCTTGTCGAATGCCATGGTAAAACCAAGCTGACGCATTCTGTCTCGATTCTCTTTGTTCAGCTCTTTCAGAATCCACATACCCTTGTCTGCTTTTGCAGCAGGAGCTAAAAGGAATAGAGCCGCTAAGAGAAGAAATGTTCTTTTCATGCTGAGTTAGTATTAAGTAGTTAGAAAATAGTTTTTACGTTTGTTATTCTTTAGATGAGATCTCTATTTCTGCTCCGGGCAATCTTTCATTGAGCCAGCTTTTTAGTCTTTGTCTATTCTCATCAGAAATTTTGTTGCCATTTGTATAGAGACCTATTCTTACTATTTGAGATCTTTTTAAGGAGTCCAAGCTGATATGATACATTTTACCGAATGTTGCCCTGGTAACTTCCGGATAAAGTGTTCGGAGATCTCGTGATATTTGATCAATATCTTTAGCCAACTGCTCTGCAGAAGCAAGTTGATATTCTAAAGAGTCTATTCTAAGTTGTTGATATTTTATTACAGAAGAGTTATCTTGCTTTACGTCATCTATGATACTACTCTTGAGACCTGCCATATCAGCCTTACCAAATCCTTGACGTACGACGAGAGTTGTATTACGAAGTCCATACTCACTCAGTTTATCACGAAGTTCTGCAATGGTTTGTTCCGAAAGCTCATTTCCCAAGAGAGACACAGAAAGAACATTTCCATCCTTCTTCTTAGAGGATTCATAGCTTAGAAGGTAAGTGCCATCAAACTGAAATTCATTTTTTATAAACTTCACTTGCGACTCTTCATAATAGTTCCGCTGAATGAGTTGGTATCCTAAAACCACACTTGGAACAATGGTACATATTACGATGCTTAGAACCATCCTGTTTACTCGAGTTTCTCTTGCTTTATCTACAAACGTTTTGCGAGGATAGTTCATAATCCTCACACCCAAAAAAGTAGCAAGACCGATGAAAACAGTATTTATGATATAGAGGTAAAATGCTCCGAAAAAGAAATTTAGCTGACCTGTCCCGATACCATATCCGGCAGTACAGAGTGGAGGCATAAGAGCTGTCGCAATGGCAACTCCGGGGATAACATTCCCTTTCGATTTTGTTGCACCTGCTATTAGCCCTGCAATACCTCCTACAAAAGCTATCAAAACATCGTAGATATTGGGTTGGGTCCTTGCAAGAAGTTCACTTTGAACTGAAGAGATGGGAGAAATAAAAAAGAAGATTGTAGAAGTCAGAATGCTAAACACAGTAGCCATAAGGAAGTTCCTGATGCTTCTTCTAACAAGATCAAAGTCAGAAATACCTAATCCCAGTCCTAAACCGACTATTGGTCCCATTAAAGGAGAAATAAGCATGGCTCCTATAATCACAGCGGTAGAATTGGTGTTAAGCCCCAATGAAGCTATAAAAATAGCACAGATTAGAATCCACATTTTTGTTCCCTTAAAGTCTACATCATTTTTGAGAGACTCTATGGTTTCGTATTCATTTTCTCTTTCTCCCTTTATGTCAAAGTATGAGCGTATATATTGTATAAAAGACTGCTTTTCAGTGTTCATGTCAATCGTTATTATAAGACTTTTTGAACTTGTTTATATTCGAGAGTTAAACCTATTGCAGCATAGGCTAATAAGAGAATAGTCCTTACAGACAGAACGAAGATATTATTGGTTTCACCCGGGAAAGAGAAACCTATGAGATAGATGGCGGTACAGACTAAGCCGATAATGAGTAGCTTTTTTACGTCATACTCTATCCTGTAAACTTTTCGTCCTATCAGATAGGAAAGAATCATCATCAGTGTATTACAAGCCAATGATGCCCACGCACAAGCCATATACCCATACATTGGAGTAAATAAGACTATGATACCGACGGTTACAATAAGTCCGATAAAGGAGAAGATGGCTCCGAAATATGTTTTATCACTAAGCTTATACCAAATGGAAAGATTATAGTATACTCCAAAAAAGAGTTCACCTAAAAGAACAAGAGGAACAATTCTAAGCCCTTCATAGTATTGGGGTGTAACGATATGCTTGAATATA
This sequence comes from Porphyromonas sp. COT-108 OH1349, assembly GCF_000768755.1. Taxonomy (NCBI): domain Bacteria; kingdom Pseudomonadati; phylum Bacteroidota; class Bacteroidia; order Bacteroidales; family Porphyromonadaceae; genus Porphyromonas; species Porphyromonas sp. COT-108 OH1349. The sequence continues at coordinate 34,350 of NZ_JRAH01000008.1, forward strand.
TCGATATAGAAAGTAACCCCCAGAAAAATACAAGAAGTGAATAGAACGAAGAAGTTCATAGCTACTCTGTAAGCCCCATACTCGTCTTTCTTCTTCATCTTTGAGAAGACAAAAGGGTCGTAAGCAAAGCGAAAAGCCTGAATAAACATCACCATGACAACGCATATCTTAAGACACCCTCCGTATATCCCGAGCTGTGTCATGGCAATATCTCTATCCTCTATCATGTAGGGAAGCAGTATCGGACCGGCCATTTTATTAAAGTTCCCGGCCAAACCTAACAGCATTAAAGGGAAGCAGTAATGTATCATCCCTTTCCAAAGTATCTTATTAAAACCTTTTATTGCAGGTCTAAGTATAGGAAGCATCAGCAGTGTTTGCAATGATGTGGAGAGAAGATTAGATACAAAGATGTATCCCACCCCATATTCCGGACGATAAAACCAATCTACAAGACCCGGATTATGCTCCAAAAGATATGGACAAGCCAAAAAGAAAAACAGGTTGAAAAAGATATTGAAAGCTATAAAAGCCAGCTTGTAGAAAGCAAAAAGCTTAGGTCTGTGCTGCTGTCTCAAATAAGCAAAAGGGATAGATAAGATAGCATCCATCGCTGCTATCACACAGAAAATCGCAATAAAATCCGTGTGTGATGCGTATCCCAAGACTCCTGCAATGTCTTGAACAAAGATCAGAGAAAGAATCGTGAAGAATATGGTCGTTCCAAAAACACTCTTAAAGGCAGTTGCATAGACTTCCTGTTGTCTCGGATAAGTCTGCATGAAACGGAAAAGCCCCGTTTCCATGCCATAAGTAAGAACAACCAAGATAACGCTTATCCATGCGTATAAATTGGTTACCATACCATATTCTGCCGTAGTGGAGAGGACGCGTATATAGAATGGAGCCAATAACCAATTAAGAAAACGCCCGATGATATTGGTCATACCATATATTACGGTATCCTTAACCAAAGACTTCATACCGAGGCTGCTCATAGAATCTTTCTTTCTATAATTCGTTAAATAGGGGCATCTCTTTAGGCGAGACTATACGACCAAAATGTCCGTATGCCATTTTGGTAACTTCTCGTCCACGAGGTGTCCGTTTTAGGAATCCTTCTTTTATGAGAAAAGGCTCGTACACCTCTTCAACCGTTCCCGGATCTTCGCCTATTGCAGTAGCTATCGTGGTAAGTCCCACAGGACCACCGGAAAACTTATCCATAATACATGTGAGTATTTTGTGGTCTATATGATCAAGTCCGTGCTTGTCTATATTGAGTGCTTCAAGAGCAATGTGAGCAATCTCTTTATCTATCGCACCTGTCCCACGAACTTGAGCAAAATCCCTTACCCTACGCAGCAAAGCATTGGCAATACGTGGAGTACATCTGCTACGGGATGCTATCTCTATTGCAGCTTCATGATCACAAGGCACATCAAGGATATTGGCACTCCTTTCCACTATACCACAAAGAGTATTGGTATCATAATACTCCAAGTGCATATTTATCCCGAATCTTGCTCTTAGGGGAGCAGTTAGAAGTCCGCTCCTTGTAGTAGCTCCAATGAGAGTAAACGGATTAAGGTCTATCTGAATACTCCGTGCTCCGGGGCCTTTATCTATCATGATATCTATCCGGTAATCTTCCATGGCGGAGTATAAATACTCCTCAACGATAGGGGAGAGCCGATGTATTTCATCAATAAACAGGACATCGTGAGCCTCCAAGGAGGTAAGCACACCTGCCAAATCTCCGGGTTTATCGAGTACCGGACCTGATGTTACTTTGAAACCTACACCAAGTTCGTTGGCGATAATCTGGGAAAGTGTTGTCTTTCCCAATCCGGGAGGCCCGTGCAGCAAAACATGGTCGAGAGCTTCATTCCGCATCTTTGCCGCCATGACAAAGACCTTCAGATTCTCAACCACATTATCCTGTCCCTTAAAGCCTTCAAAAGAAAGAGGTCTCAACGCATGGTCTGCATCGTCTCTTCCCATTGGACTTGCTGAACGACGGATATCAAATTCCGAAGACGTAATATTGTTCATCTGTATCTGCTACATTCCGGGGAGCTTCCATTCTGCCCCGTCTTTAGTATCCTTGATCTCAAATCCCAGCTTAGCCAGCTCGTCTCGTATCTTATCGGAAGTTGCCCAGTCCTTTTCAGACTTCGCTTTTGCCCGTATTTGGAGCAAAAGTTCCATAGCTCCGGCAAAAGCATCCGTATGTGCCTTTGAAACCTCACTTCCCGGCTTCTTCATTCCAAGCATATCAAAGAGGAAAGTATCAAACAGCTCTTTGAGAGACTCTATCTGCTCTGCGGTTAAAGATTTGCCGGGCTCTGCTTTTGCTGTATTGATTACCTTTGTTGCATCAAACAGGTGAGCAATGACGACCGGACTGTTCAAGTCATCGTTAAGAGCCTCATAACAAAGCTCCTTGTAGCTGGGAAGATCCACACTCTTACTGCTTATTGCTTTAAGAGACTCCAAAGCAAGATAAGCGTCCAACAGGCGTTCCAATCCTTTCGAGGAGGCTTGAAGGGCTTCATTGCTAAAGTCCACAGTGCTTCTGTAATGGGCTTGCAGCATGAAGAAACGAATGGTCATTGCATCGTATGGCTGTTCAAGCAGCTCGTGAGAACCAGCAAAAAACTGCTCAAGAGTAATGAAGTTGCCAAGACTTTTGCCCATTTTCTGCCCATTTATGGTAACCATATTATTGTGTACCCAGTAGCGAACCATCGGCTTGCCTTGTGCAGCAACAGCTTGGGCTATCTCACACTCATGGTGAGGGAATATCAAGTCCATTCCACCCCCATGTATATCGAAAGTTTCCCCCAGATATTTGCGTCCCATAGCGGTACACTCGCAATGCCATCCGGGGAATCCGATACTCCATGGAGCTTTCCATCTCATGATGTGTTCCGGTTGAGCCTTTTTCCAGAGAGCGAAATCTATACTCTGTCTTTTCTCTCCCTGCCCGTCCAGTTCACGAGTATTAGACATCATATCCTCGATGTTACGTCGAGACAGAACTCCATATTTGTAAGTCTTATGATATTTCTCTACATCGAAATAGATAGAACCTTCACTCTCATAAGCAAATCCGTTGTTCAAGATCTCCTGAGTAAGGTCTATCTGCTCCATAATATGCCCACTTGCCAAAGGCTCTATACTTGGAGGAAGAACATTCAAAGCATCCATTACTCTATGGTATTGGGTGAGATAGTATTGCACAACCTCCATCGGTTCTATCTGTTCCAATCGTGCCTTCTTCGCTATTTTGTCTTCTCCCTCATCGGCATCATGCTCCAAATGACCCACATCCGTAATATTACGGACATACCTCACCTTATAGCCGATATGCTTCAGATAACGAAACAGGAGGTCGAAAGTAACAGCCGGTCTCGCATGTCCGAGATGCGCATCGCCATAAACGGTCGGACCGCAAACGTACATTCCAACGTGTGGAAAGTGAGATGGCACAAAGCGTTCTTTATCTCTTATAAGGGTATTATATAGCATCAATGGAGCTTCTGTATGTTCCGGAGTGCTCATATGTTTTTCTATTATTTCGTCTGTTTGTTATTAACTCTATTCTATATCCTTACAAAGATAGTTAGTTTTTATCCATAATGCGAGACATCACAATGATATTTGCCTCATAAGGTTGCAATTGTAAAGGCAGGTATATGGATTCAGATATGGAATAAGTTGTTTTCTTACCGCTAAGCAGCATTTCTACGCTCCAGATTGACCGGTTTTGAAGCCCCATCATATCCAGTGCATCCTTAGGTATTTCGTACTTTGTGCTTATAGGAGAATGGGAAAAGTTTGCCGCTACAATGGCTATCTTTGGGGGATTGGACTGATCCCATCTCAAGAATAGAGCCACTTCGTTTTTCTCTTGCGCCGGAAGAGGCAAAATATGATTCAAATCATAGTAATGAGGAGAGCTGAAAACCTTTCTATCCGTCTTCGCATTGAGAAGGATCTTATACTTCTCTCTCAATATCTTGTCTGTATTCTGATCTTCACCATCTCTGTCAGCTTTCCATTTCTGGAGTTTAGGGAGACTCCAATAGTCGAATATCGTGGTGCGACCATCCTGTCCGCTAAATCCTTCTGCGTCCATGCCTTGTTCTCCCAACTCTTGTACAAAATAGGTCATTACCGCAGAGCTGTCTGCCAATGTGCTTACAACCATTGCTGGAAAAGCCTTTTCCCCACAGCTTGATACGAAAGCGGAAGCAAGCCGTTGCTCGTCATGATTTTCCATAAATCGTAGCAGGTGAGAAGAGATGATATGCTGACGAGAAACAATATCTTTTATTGAAGATGTATTTGCCCCTTTTTTGAGGATGGATATGAGACAGTCGTATAACCCCACTTTGTCGTATAGGTAGTCGAATCCTCCCTCTTGAATAAACTCTTCATACCTGTTTTCGGAATAGATTTCTGCGATAAAAATGATATTGGGATACCTTGATTTTACTCTTTCTATACACCATTTCCAGAACTCTAAAGGTACCATTTCTGCCATGTCACACCTGAAACCATCTACTCCTTTACTACTCCAGAAAAGAAGGATTTCCAGCATCTTGCTCCATGTATCCGGGATCGGAGAGAAGTGTGAACACCTTCCGTTGGCATAGTCTACACCATAGTTCAACTTTACTGTCTCGTACCAATCTCCGGAAGATGGCGCATTTACAAAACAATCATTCCCCGTTGCCTTTGCCGGAAATTCAGAATAAGAAGAGTCGTTTTCTCCCGATATGTGTTGCAAAGATAGTGGCTGCCCCGGAATGTAGTAAAAGTTGTTTTGGGGAGAGAATGCCAAATCGGTATCATCTTTTTTTCCAAAATCGGAACAATTTTCCGGTTTGGCATCCGATACATATTGCCTTGCGACATGATTTGGAACAAAATCTATTATCACTTTAAGTCCGGCATCATGTGTCCGGGATACCAAAGACTCAAACTCCTGCATACGTTGAGGAACTTTTTCTGCAAGGTCAGGATCTACATCGTAATAGTCTTTTACCGCATAGGGAGAGCCTGCTTTTCCCTTTACGATACATGGATTGTCTTCTGCTATGCCGAATTCGGCGTAAGATGTTTGGGTTGCATGTTCCAAAATGCCGGTGTACCAAATATGCGTGATGCCAAGCTCCTTTATGGATTGTAAGTCGATGGCAGAAATATCATTGAACTTTCCGCATCCGTTAGTTCGGATATCTCCGTTCGGTTCTCTGTTTTGAGACGTATTGCCCCAAATTCTTGGAAGTAATTGATATATGGATATGCTCATTTTTCAGTCTGTTTACTCATTTCTTTTTCCCACTTTAGAATCTTTCTTTTTATCCTGACTCCCCAGGCAAAACCTCCTATCGAACCATCTTTAGCCAGAACTCTATGGCATGGGATGAGGAAAGCTATCGGATTACGCCCTATGGCAGTCCCGGTTGCTCGTACAGCTTTCGGATGTCCTGCACGTTCAGCTATATCGCTGTAGCTGCGGGTCTCTCCCAATGGTATCTCCAAAAGAGCGCTCCAAACCTTATGCATGAACGGTGTCCCGGGTAAATTCGCCGTCTTTGGAATGGGAGACTCATGAATTAAAGACAGAATGAAAGAGTCGGATTTGGGAATAATTCTTTCTCTAATCCAAATGGTAACATACTCCGAAACAGAAAGAGAAATAATGGTATCGCCATCGAATGTCGGTATCATATAGCCAAAAGACGTTTTCCATATCTCTTGCCTGTGTCGCTTTTGATTCATGATAGAAAGTCTCTTTTTGTTTAGTTTGTAAAGATACTAAAATCCATTTTGCTCGGAAGAAATGTCATGTCTCCGGTTTCTACACCCCGGCTTGTCAAAGTTTATCCAAGACTCAAAACAGCTGGTTTAGTTCGGCAGAATTATTTTAGGAACAAGGAAGAAGACCGATGTGCTTTTGGAGGAGCGCATCGGTCTTTTTATATAAAAACGTCATGCGGAAAACGGAGGGAAAAAGAGGCAATTTTGGGTTTGGAGAAGGCGAATTTGTCAAGTCGTTTTAGAGTAAAATGTTTTGAATGAAAGCGATATGGGAAAATCTCATCTTCGGAGAAAAAATTTTCTCAGTCCGTTTGATGGGGCTTTTTCGCGTTAATAGGTGTGAAATTTAACACCTTTACCTGTAAATGTTTCCTAATAAAGAAATTTGCCTTTTTGGGTACATTTTAGGATGAAAATACATAAAATGCTGATGTATAGCGTTTTAATGATTTTGGCTAAACACGTTAATCGAATCTGGTAAACGTGTTTAATGAAATCGGTAAACGTGTTCATTGAAAAATTAAACACGTTAAGCCGAAAGAATATGCTCGTTTAGCGTTTTTGGTGAACAGGTATTAAAATTTGTGTTAATAAAACGGGCTGGTTTAACAAGTCCGCCACCCCTCCGGAAACGACCCCTCCGATCAAAATAGAGAGCCGTAAAAATCGGGGAGAGCATCGGTATGGAATATATAAAAATGACCTTCAGGGTTGGAGAGAAATGTGTCCGAAGAGGGGGATACATTATTTATATATATAGGCGAGAGCTGTTGGAGAGTGGAAATAGCGGTTTTCGATAAAATGTTTGATTCTCTTCAGTCTTGAAAACAAGCGGATTAAGTGCTGTTTTGGGAGTGCTGTTTGATATGTTTGTCTATCTTTTGTTAGTAAAGTTTGGTAGAATGAAAAACTCTTTCTAACTTTGCACCCACGAAACGGGAGAGCGGATCTCCTGTGAGGAATACGAGATCAT
>NZ_JRAH01000009.1:0-1323 GCF_000768755.1 Porphyromonas sp. COT-108 OH1349
CGTGTACGGGCAGAGTGGAAAGATAACCGCCTGACGATCTTGGGCGATGACGTGGAAGAGGATCTTCCTTCCATCACCTTGACGACAGAGAAAAAGGTAGGCGAGAAGATAGAGCTTTCGATCAACGCCGAGCCGGAAGACCAAGCGGATGTCTGGATAGACCTGAACAACAACAAGGTCAAAGATGCAGGCGATAGCATAACCGAATTTGACCCTCCTCAAGAGTACACGCTCGGCTCGCAGACCGTTACGGTGTATGGAAAGGTAACCGAGTTGTACTGCTACTCTAACTCCCTCACCTCGCTGGATGTGAGCAAGAACACCGCTTTGACAGAGTTGTCCTGCTACTCTAACTCCCTCACCTCGCTGGATGTGAGCAAGAACACCGCTTTGACAGTGTTGGACTGCTCCTCTAACTCCCTCACCTCGCTGGATGTGAGCAAGAACACTGCTTTGACAGAGTTGTACTGCTTCTCTAACTCCCTCACCTCGCTGGATGTGAGCAAGAACACGGCTTTGACAGAGTTGCGCTGCTACTCTAACTCCCTCACCTCGCTGGATGTGAGCAAGAATACCGAGTTGGAATGGTTGATATGCAACTCTAACTCCCTCACCTCGCTGGATGTGAGCAAGAACACTGCTTTGACACGGTTAGACTGCTACTCTAACTCCCTCACCTCGCTGGATGTGAGCAAGAACACTGCTTTGACCAAGTTGTCCTGCTACTCTAACTTCCTCACCTTGCTGGATGTGAGCAAGAACACAGCTTTGACTTATTTGAACTGCGAGGAGAACGCCAACCTTAGCTCCTTGAAGATCTCGAGCAGCATAAATGATGAGTTGTCGGTCAAGAGCTGTAAGCTGAGCGCGGAGACACTGAACGAGATATTCCGCACGCTTCCAGATGTAAAAGGGCAGAGCTTCGGTCGGAAGAAGATCTGGATCGCAAACAATCCGGGTACGGATGCGTGCAACAAGAAGATAGCCAAGGACAAAGGCTGGAAATTGGATGTCGGAGATACTCCGCCTGCCGGCTACAGCATGACGATGACGACAACGAAAGCCGTCGGCGAGAAGATAAAGCTTTCGATCAACGCCGAGCCGGAAGACCAAGCGGATGTCTGGATAGACCTGAACAACAACAAGGTCAAAGATGCAGGCGAGAGCGTAACCGAATTTGGCTCCGATAAAGAGTACACGCTCGGCTCTCAGACCATTACGGTGCATGGAAAGGTAACCGATTTTCGTTGTAGAGGAGAGCAGCTCTCCTCATTGGATGTGAGCAACAACACCGCTTTGGAACAGTTGTTCTGCTACAAGAAC